>JAURLY010000257.1 GCA_030830945.1 Gammaproteobacteria bacterium
AAATAGGGCTTGTCCAGCGAGAACCTGTTCATCCAGTGAGTCTGGTCTTGCGGGAACCGCCAGGTGACTGGAATAAAAGGCTACAAATTCCAGGGTCTCGTCAGAGACTTCTGGATTACCCCCACTAGGTGCGTTTTGGCATTCGGTTTGGTATTCAGTGCAGGGAAGTCCTGGGTTCAGGGAAGTAGTCAGTCCCATATCACCAAAAAATGCGCCGGCAGCTTGCTGTTCAACTGTAGGCTTACCCGCTTTCCAGCCATATCGGCCAAGAGTAAGCGAGTTTGTTCTCTGATCCCAAACCTCATTAGGGCGGCCGGAGATGCCGTCATTGTTTGCATCATTGGGGTCCGCGTTGGCACGGATTTGGTCTTCAGGAATCGCTTCCAGTAATCCCAGGCCGATCATCGAGGGGGCCACGCGTGGGCTGTACATAAAGTCCGGGTGTAGCTCACCGCTGGCCAAATCCACGAATTCCAGACGCGGTTTTCTTAATTCAACAGTCGAGCCATCTACCATTGGCATAACCACATTGTCCCAGTGCCAAATTATGCGCATTTCCGGAGTGATTCCCTGGATTGCAAAATCCTGGGCTTGATCCCCGTACGTTGGCTCTGCAATCACGGCCTCGTGAATTTGTCTGGGGCGATCTTCGGTTGCGGGAATGCTCAGGCGAACCAGAGTGGAAACCAGATTGCTCTGACCTTCCTCCGGAGGGTGACCTCGTCCGTCCTTGATATGGCAACCTTGGCAGCTATTGGTATTAAACATGGGGCCAAGGCCGTCGCGTGCATCTGTGGTGGCCGGGGCGGACACCCAGGGGTTGCGAAAGAAACTGTTCCCGACACTGAAATTAAGCCGCCCATCAAAAGACAGGTTGGCCGCGGGTTGGGAGAATGCATTCGATCCTTGAGTCGAGGTGGTCGTTTCGCCTCCCGGTAAACTGGGGTCAGCCAGTGAAAATCCAGAAAGAAGGCCTAATCCAATCGTTAGGCAGGCAAATAAAATTTTAAACTGCTTCATTAAAAATCATGGCCTGCATTGTCGGGGTTAAGAGAGCCCAATTGCATGGCATTGGCCAGCAGTTCCAGATTGCGAGTCTGCTCGGTAAGCGCGTTTATAGAGGCATTAATAAGTTGGCTTCCATTGCTATTCCCTGGTGCTATAAGTTGATCAAAAGCAACTCCGGATTCGGCGCTCTCGACTATTTGGCTAATATGGGAGAGGGCCTGATTAAAACTTTCGTCCAAATTTGACGCTAATTGTCCGTCGTGGCTTTCGGCCCAGGAGAGAAGTGATGGCCCGATCAGGGTTTGTCCGTCAATTGCCACATAGTGGCCTCTTAAAACGTTATCTATACCCTTGGCATTGTAGTAAAGGGTAGCGTGCGTATTGTCGGAAAAGCAGTCATGCTCATCTTCAGTAGAATTGGCGAATAGCGCCACTTTCATTCGCTCGCCCGCCAGTTCCCCCAGCGACAAACTACCCATTCCATAAAGAATTCGACGCAACTGTTCGTTGGAATTAAAACTCAGGAACTCGGTAGCATATGAATCGGGCTCCTCGGTATTCCATACATCTACTATGTAATTCAGATCGGAAATCAATAGTTCCGTGACAGCAAAAAGATACTCTGCGCGACGTGCACAGTTTCCATTTGTACAGGTTTCATCTTGTGCATAGTCTGTCGCAGGCCTTTCTCCGGCTCCTGGCTGGGTGCCATTGAGGTCTTGTCCCCACAGCAGGAATTCGATGGCATGCCATCCGGTTGCGACGTTGGCCTCAGTGCCGCCGAGCTCATTGAGGCTCGCTAAAAGTGCTGGTGTCAGTTCTGACAAATTGAGATTGTTTGGTCCCCAGCGTAACTCTTCAGAAGCAACAATATTTGCTTGACCTACAGGGTTGCCGAGCTCGTAAAAGTAATTATCGTCATCGACATAATCGATAAAACCTTCATCAAGTGGCCAGGCATTTACCTGAACTTCCCATTCATCGACAACTGGATGCGCAAAGCGGAAAGTTTCCGTTTGACTGTAGACAGCGCGAGCATTTCGCCAGGCAGATTTGGCATTCGCGAGATTCGCCTCATTGGGGTTTTCAGTAAATATTTGAATTTGGTCAAACATTTCCTTGGCTAAGTTTAGGCTGTCTGAATAATTTTGGTGGGCAATGGCAACATAGGTTTCGGCAATATTGTCGAAGTTTTGGGCAGATGTATTTAGGCTAAAAGTCAGCACCAAAGAGGAGGCTGCAATTTTGGCAGCGCGAAGCAGATTAGGCATAAATTTAAAAAGCTTATTAATAGGAAAGGAATTGCTAATAAGAAATATTATCATTATTAACAAAAAACTGTAATTAAAATAGGCCTCTCATTATTTCTTTGCTAAGTATTTGGGGAAGAACTTTTGCTTGGCTACTATTGGCCGGGAAATATAAATACAAAGGAATGCCAACGCGTTGATATCGATCAAGGAGTGCTGAGATATCAGGGTTTTCCTGGGTCCAGTCTGCGACCAGATAAATAACCTCGTTCTGTTCAAACAAGGCTTCCATTTCCTCTGTATGAAGAACTCGTCGCTCGTTGAATTTACACGTAATACACCAATCCGCCGTGACATCGAGAAATACGGGTTGGTCATTGCCAATAAGTGAGTCCAGAACAGCAAGATTAAATTGTTCGCTTTGGGCAATTGTTTTTGGCTGATTTGATGCCAGAAAGAAGAGAGCCAGGGCAAAGCCCAAGACAACAGGTCTGGCCAACCTTGCCGATTTTCCAATGCTTGCAGTCTTGAAAACAATACCGGCAGCAAGGCAGGCCAATGAAGTTAACGCCATGATAAGCCCTGCCGAAGTAATCTGGGCAGAAAGCACCCAAAGCAGCCATAGCGCCGTTAGATACAGGGGCCAAGCCAAAATTTGGCGAATTCTAACCATCCAGCTGCCTGGTCTGGGTAAAAGCCTGGTCAGCGCGGGGACCAAATAAAAAGCTACGAGCGGGGCGGCCATCCCAAGGCCAAGACCGGCAAATACCAGTAGTGAGACAATTGCCGGCTGTGTGATTGCATAACCCATGGCTGCGGCCATAAAAGGCGCAGAGCAAGGACTGGCAACCACCATGGCCAGAACCCCGGTAAAAAAGGATTGAAAGGATTTTCCTCCTTTCTCGGTGAGGTGTTGGCCCATGCCGGCTAACCCGGCACCCATTTCCAATCGACCCGAAAAGCTAAAGCCGATGACCAAAAAAAGCGCTGCGAGCCCAAGGACTACGATGGGGGATTGTAGCTGGAAGCCCCAGCCTAACTGGGCTCCTGCTCCGCGTATGGTGATAAGTATGGCGGCAATCCCGAGCACAGTTGTTAATATCCCGGCGGTATAAGACAGGGCTTCTCGTGAGCGTTCGACTGCAGACTCTGATGCGGTAGAGATTTTTAATGCTTTTATGGCAAGTACCGGAAAAACGCAGGGCATCAGGTTGAGGATAAGGCCTCCCAGAAACGCCCAAATGACCGCCACCCATAAGCTGTTCACAGGGTTTTGTATTTGGTTTCCGGCTTCTTGGGTAATGTCAATTGACGGAGGAGATTCAAGATAGACGGCAGATTGGTTAGCTGTATCCACTTGAAACCAGAAATCCGTAGGCGGGTAGCATAGACCCGCATCGGCACATCCCTGGGCTTCCACGCGAAGGTATCCAGTACCATTGATATCGGGAAGCCGCATTTCTGTTGCTTCCCGGTAAACCGTCATTGGTTTGCCGTAAAATTCATCATCGATAATGATGCCTTCTTCAAAAATCGCTTCGTCAAATTGGATTTCATCACTAAAGAAGAAGGTTCTATCCCGGTAGAGGTAGTGCTCCGGTGTAATTTGCCAGAGGATGACAAGTTCGTTACCTTCGAAGAAAGCTGTAGGCCGATAAACTTCCCGCACAGGGAGAAAACCTTGCGAGGAGCCCGTGCTAAAGGTTAGGCCAGATGGGTTAAAGTCCTGAGAATAGCCCGGTAAAGAAAGGCTTAGCAGAAATAGTAACCCCAGAAAAAAACGGTAAGCAGGCGTGAATTTCATGGTTTACAGTATTGAAGTTGCGGCAGCATTATAGGAGAAACAGATATTTCACACTCGTTTAATCTCTGTAAGATTCAACCGCGTATACTCAAGTCGATTTATAATGAATTTCTATTTTAGACACCGCGTATTAATGAATATTAAATTCCCCACTTTTTTTACCCTTTTCCTTATTGCAACATCGTTGCAGGCGCAGACAGAGATTCACAGCCTTCGTGTGGTCGCACCCATTCCGGGGCAGGACATATCGGCCGCTTATTTTTTATTAAAAAATGATGCTCCTTCATCGGTAGAGCTGATCTCAGTAGAAAGTGAACATGCGGAAGCAATACAGATACACACCAATCAAATGAGTAATGGAATGATGCGAATGGTGCAGTTGGAAACCCTGCCTGTAGAGGCAGGAGGACAGGTTGAATTTAAACGCGGAGGACTGCATTTAATGGTGTTTTCCCCGGATCGGCAGGCACTGGATTCCGGCGCTTTTAGTATGACCTTTCATTTTTCTGATGGTAGTTCTGTAGATGCAGAAGCAACTGTCGAGCAGTTGATGCCTGAGTCGGAACCGATGAATCATCACCATCATTAATTCAGGGAGATTTAGATGAGTCTATCCATTGATTGGAGTCGAATAAAACCAGGCAGTCTCAAGTCAGGAGAGCTAGGGTTGGATGGTCACAAACGTGGACTATGGAAAGCAGTGATTTCGATATTGATTCTTGGGTTACTGGTCATTCTTGGGTTGGGTATTTGGTGGAGCCAGGAACCTGATTCGAATGAGGCCAGATTAAGGGCTATTGAGCTATCCGGCGGACAGAATGCCAGGGTAGGAACTATGACCACAGCATCTGTGATCGTAGTGTTAGAGACATTGTTAGAAAAGCCCGGTGGCTTACTCAGTAACGACATTGCTCCTCCGGGTATCTATCTCGATAACATGCCTCACTGGGAACAGGGTGTTATTGTGCAGGTGCGTGACTTATCCAAGGCCATGCGCGATGGTTTCAGTCGTTCCCAGAGTCAATCCCAGGAAGATACTGCACTGGCCCAGGCAGAACCCAATTTTAACTTTGGTCTTGAGAGCTGGATTTTTCCTTCTTCTGAAAGTGAATATGAATCCGGTATAGAACAAATGCAGGATTATCTTGAGCGCCTACAAGATAGCGAGCAGTACAACGCCCAGTTTTATGCGCGTGCAGATAATCTTGAGCGATGGTTGATCACTGTTGAAAATCGCTTGGGTAGCCTGTCCCAACGTCTAAGCGCCAGTGTAGGGCAGCGTCGATTGAACACGGATTTGGCGGGTGATACCCAGGCTTTACAGTCAACGCCATCCCCTAACGAGATGATGGTAAAAACTCCCTGGCTGGAAATTGATGATGTTTTTTACGAGGCCCGCGGTTCCACCTGGGCCATGATTCAATTTTTGCGTGCTGTTGAGACTGATTTTGCGCCGGTGCTACAGAATAAAAATGCTGAGGTGAGTCTGCAGCAAATTATTCGCGAATTGGAGGCAACTCAGGCATCGACATTTCCAGTGGTTCTCAATGGCGGAGGCTTTGGTTTGTTTGCCAACCATTCCCTGGTTATGGCGTCTTATATTTCCCGGGCACACGCTGCAATTATTGACCAGCGAGAGTTGCTGAATAACGGTTAAAAGCTGGTCTTAAGATTTTGATAGCCGTCCAGTGCTAATCGAGGTCCCATTTGGCTGACAACCATGGCAGCCCCTTTGCATGCGAGTGAGCCAGCCTCAGCAAAGGACTTTCCTAGGCATAAAGCTGCCAGAAAAGTGCCGGCAAACATATCGCCAGCACCATTGGTGTCGACTGCTTTTATCTTGGGTGTGGTCACCTCGGTATAATCAGAACCATCGAACAGCAAGGCGCCTTGTGACCCTCGAGTAATTGCAAAAGCCTTCGCGTCCTGTTTCAGTGCCTCGGCCGCAGCATCCAAAGCTTCACACCCGGTCCACTTTATTGCTTCAGCTTCATTGCAAAAGATCATGTCGATTTTATCTCCAAGCATTTCTTTAAGCTGGGGTTTAAAAAATTCCACTATCCCGGGGTCAGAGAGACTCATGCTGATTTTGGTGTTTGTTTTTTGTGCCTGCCCGCGCATTTTTATTGCTGCAGCCTTGCCTGTTTCGGACGTTGCCAGATAGCCCTCTATGTATAGATAAGATGCATCAGGAAATATCTCGTCATGTATATTTTCCGGTCCTAGTTCCGCACTTATTGCCAAAGAGGTATTCATTGTTCGTTCAGCATCAGGAGTGACCAGAACCAGGCATTTTCCAGTAGTGCCGGCCAGTTTCTGGGCATGCGTGTTATAGGCTACACCGGCCCTGACAAGGTCATCCAGGAAAAAATTGCCGTCTTCATCGTCTGCTACCCTGCAAGTCATATGCACATTGCAGCCAAGTTGGCTGGCTGCAATCATGGAATTCGCTGCAGAGCCTCCGCAGGCGCGGTGAGCGCTATCAATATGTTCGCGCAGGTAGCGAATATAGCGACCTTGTTGATTCTCATCACAGAGTGTCATCAGGCCCTTTGGAATTTTGAGATTGGTCAGGTCATCATCACTAACACGCAATTCGGTATCTACCAGGGCCGCGCCTATGCCCAGAATTTGGTATGCCATAGTTATCCAGCAGTTTTATAAGGTTTTGAAAATATCGTCGGCCTTCTGCAAGGTCGTATCCAGATCCGATTGTGAGTGTGCCGCGGACATAAAGGCTGCTTCAAAAGAAGCAGGGGCCAAATAAACACCTGCGTCGATCATACGATGGAAAAAACTTTTAAATTGATCGTCATTGCAAGCCATAACCTGCTGGTAATTGGTGATTTTTTCTTCAGCAGAAAAAAAGAAACCAAACATACTGCCGGCCTGGTTGGTTGTCAGGGGAATGCCATGATTTTTTGCCGAATCGGCAAGCCCAGACATAAGGTAAGTAACCTTCTTCTCCAAAGATTCATAGAAGCCTTCAGACTGAATCAATTTCAGTGTGGTTAGGCCCGCGACCATTGCAACTGGATTTCCAGACAGCGTACCAGCTTGGTAAACAGGGCCTAGAGGCGAGATGTGTTCCATAATTTCGCGCTTGCCACCGAAGGCGCCTACAGGCATGCCCCCACCTACCACTTTGCCCAGGCATGTTAGATCTGGATTGATGTTATAGCGTTTCTGGGCGCCGCCTTCACTTACACGGAACCCGGTCATTACTTCATCGAAAATTAGAACTGCGCCATGTTTGGTGCACTCTTCTCGTAGTGTTTCGAGAAAGCCGGGCTCTGGAGGTATGCAATTCATATTGCCGGCGACGGGCTCAACAATGACGCAAGCGATTTGATCGCCCTGCTCGGCAAAAGTGGTTTTTACTGATTCGGGATCATTGAATGTCAGTGTCAGTGTGTGTTCGGCAATGGCTGCGGGCACCCCGGGTGAACTGGGCACGCCAAAGGTGAGTGCACCAGAACCTGCCTTGACTAGCAGGGAATCTGAGTGACCGTGATAGCAGCCTTCAAATTTGATAATTTTGTCCCGGCCGGTATAACCGCGAGCGAGTCTCAAGGCACTCATGGTGGCTTCGGTTCCCGAGCTCACCATTCGAACCAGCTCAATGCTGGGAACGAGCTTGCATATTTCCTTGGCAACTTCGGACTCGATTGCTGTAGGGGCACCAAAACTGAGGCCAGAATTGATCGTTTCGCCGACAGCCGAGATGACATCTTGGTGAGCATGGCCAAGGATCATGGGCCCCCAGGAAAGCACGTAGTCGATATATTTTTTTCCATCGACATCGAAAAGATATGCGCCCTCTGCCTGCTCAAAAAATATTGGTGTTCCTCCCACAGCACGGAAAGCACGTACCGGTGAATTCACACCGCCAGGGATATATTTTTGGGCCTGCTCGAAAAGCTTTTCTGAATTACTCATAAATCTGATGGGTTGTATTGGATGTTCGGGTTAGAAAGGTTTAACGACAGCAAGGATAACAATGGCGACAAGTGCAATGACAGGTGCTTCGTTAAACCAGCGAAAATAGAGATGTGATTTTGTATTTCTGTTTTCTGCGAAAGCTAAAAGATGTCTTTTACAGAGCAGGTGATATATCACCAAAAGGACCACGATGGCCAACTTGGCATGCATCCAGCCCATCGAAAGATACGCAGGATTAATAATAATCATGCCTATTCCCAAGGCTATTGTTGCCATCATGGAAGGATTGGCAATGCCCCGGTATAGCTTCCGTTCCATTATCTTAAAACGTTCAATGCTAACTTCATCTTCAGCCATAGCGTGATAAACAAACAGCCGTGGCAAATAAAAAAGTGCCGCAAACCAGCAGATTACGGCAATAATATGGAAGCTTTTAAGCCAAAGTAGAGTCATATATGGGTTGTATTCGCTGTGTTGGATTTTTTGCTGCGCCATTCTAACAGGTTGTTGTTTTGTTATTTTGCGCTGCAACATTATGATGGCAGCTTATTTCATGTATTTAGAATAAACACAGGTTTATAAACTAAGTGATCAGAATTGCGATTATCGGAGGCACCGGATACACAGGTGTCGAGCTTTTAAGATTGTTGGCGCAACACTCCCAGGCTGAAGTCTGTGCGATTAGTTCGCGTGCAGAAGCGGGTAGGCCGGTGGCTGACCTTTTTCCCAATCTTCGAGGTCACTACGACCTGTGCTTTTGTGATCCCGCTGATGTGGATTATTCAAAAATAGATTTGGTGTTTTTTGCTACACCTCATGGAGTTGCCCAGGCCAGCATGGTTGATGTTTTGGCCTCCGGAGCCAGGGTCGTCGACTTGTCGGCAGATTTCAGGATCAGGGATCAGAAGGTCTGGGAAGACTGGTATGGTCAGGATCATCAGTGTCCTGAGTTAATTCCTGAGGCGGTTTATGGGCTGCCAGAGGTTAATCGTGAACAAATAGCCCATGCGCGCTTAGTGGCCTGTCCGGGTTGTTACCCAACGGGTATTCAAATCGGCTTGAAGCCGTTGCTGGAAGTGTCCGGATTGATAGATCTTAAAACGATTGTCGCCAGTAGCGCTTCAGGAGCGACGGGTGCAGGTAGGCAGGCAAAAATAGATTTTCTGCTGACCGAGATTAGTGACAGTTTTAAGGCATATGCCGTCAATGGCCACAGACATTTACCTGAGCTTGAGCAGGGTTTGACGGATATATGTGGGCAGCCTGTCGAGTTGACATTCGTGCCGCATTTATTGCCTATAAGCAGGGGCATACTTTCGACTATCTATGTCGATTTGCTGGATGCTTCGGAAAATGATTTCCAAAAACTATTTGAGGATGCTTTTGCTCATGAGCCTTTTGTCGATGTCTTACCTTCTGGGGATCAGCCGACACTAAGAAGCGTAAAAGGGAGTAATATGTGCCGTATAGGTATCGTGCGACCGCAGGGCAGGAACAAGCTTGTTATCACAGTCGCCGAGGATAATTTGACCAAAGGTGCCTCTGGTCAAGCGATACAGAACATGAATATCATGTTTGGAATAAACGAAGCTGAAGGTCTTGCATCCGTTGCTTTGATGCCCTGACTGGCAGTGCTTAATACGTAAGTGCTAATTATTAAGGTGGTGTGATGACTTTCCTAAAGAACGGCATTCATTATGAAAAGGCCTACGTAGTTCGGGTCAGCAGAACCCAGCGGATATTGAGAGCTTTTGGGGTTCTGTTCCTTTTGGTTTTGCTGCCAGCAGCAACCTTCCTGACAACAAATTATTATCTTGGCATTGAGTCCCGAAAACTTGCTGCACAGTTAGATCAGCAAAACTTGTTATTGGTAGAGTTGCGTCGGCAGATTGGCGAGGTTGAGCAGAAGGCAGCAAATGCCGAAATGGCTTCGGAAATAGATCGAAACTCAATGGAGCAGTTGCGCCAGGAAATTCTACAGTCAGAGGAGCAGATTCAGCTGCTTGATCAGCAAATCAGCTTTTATCAGTCCCTCATGGACCCCAGCCCTCAACAGCGCGGCGTGTATTTGGAATCCCTGGATATCAAGCCGGCAACTTCTGAGGGTGAGTATCAGTACAATATTATTGTTGCGCAGAGATCTTCCAATCATCAACGGGTGTCAGGATATGTCAATCTGCAGCTTATTGGGGCCAATGAAGGTGAATTGAGTCAAACTATTTCACTTGCCGAGTTGACAGAAGATCAGGACACGCTACCTTTGGGGTTCAAATTTTTTCAACAGCTCGACGGTAATATTCGATTACCAGAAGGTTTCATTCCAGCCAGGGTGCGAGTCGTCGTACAAATTAATGGGGACAATGTGCCCAGTGTTGATGAAACTTACGAATGGAATTCCTGATCTCCACAGCGATTGAGGTTAATAACTATGTTTGGGTCAAAAAAATCTACAAGTAGCACGCGAGGAGTGGAGACACTGATTGCACGTAATACCGCTATTGAAGGGACTGTTAAGTTTACCGGTGCCTTGACTATTGAAGGCAAGGTCAAAGGGGATGTTGTATCGGAAAGCGACAAAGATTCGGTAGTTCGTATCACTTCTGACGGGCGAGTTGCAGGCGAAGTTCGATCGCCAGATGTCATTATTAATGGCCATGTAAAAGGCGATGTTTATGCCAGTGGGCAGCTGGTGTTGGCGTCTGATGCCGTCGTTGATGGCAATGTCCACTATAACCTGATTGAAATGGAAAAAGGCGCCCAGATTAACGGTAATATAATTCATTCTTCGCCCAGCCAAAACTCTGGTTCCGAGACAAGTTTTCGTGAAGCCAAGCGAATAAAGCCGGATGATGCAGCCAAACAACACGAACTTGCTGCAGGCTAATACTTGACCAAAATACTCGGATAATGGGAAAATTGGGCAATACCCAATGAATTTTTCTATGTATGTCTAGCCCCGAGGTTTTTACACCTAATTCAGCTCTACTTAGTGTGACTGACAATGCTGTCCGCAAGGTTAAGTCACTTATCGAAGAAGAAG
>JAURLY010000258.1 GCA_030830945.1 Gammaproteobacteria bacterium
CATAAAGCTAAACGACAATGCAGTTAGGGCAGGGGTCACGCGTTACGGCGTGGATTTTGTTTCGGTGACTGCGGGCAAAAACCTGTTTTGCACGCAGTTCCACCCAGAAAAGAGTCACTCAGCGGGATTACAATTGCTGGCCAATTTTACTGAGTGGGATGGCACGATCTAGTCTAGCTATCCACTCCGGATATCAGCTGCCTTTTTGTTGGGTGACGACTAACCAGACCGCATGAATGACACCTGGTATATATCCAGCCAGGGTTAATGCCAGATTTATCCAGAAATGTGTGGTTAGGCCCACCTAAAGATATGCTCCTACCGGTGGAAGAAAGATTGCCAAAATTAAATTCAATATACTCATTAAGCACCCCTTGGTATTTTTTTATGTCTAATTGTTTTGTTGGATAAACAGAGAATAACCTAAATTTTTGTAGAGTCTGGAACGAATATTGCTCTGACATTACAAAAATATCCCGAAAATTGCATCAACAACCAGTTCGGGTATGATGCGCGCCCGCGAATACCCTACTATAACTCTGGAACCTGTATTTATGCTTATCATCCCAGCGATTGACCTCAAAGATGGTCATTGTGTTCGTCTCAAGCAAGGTGTGATGGATGATTCCACAGTATTTTCAAGCGACCCGGCCGCTATGGCGAGCCAGTGGGTTCAGGAAGGTGCACGCCGATTGCACGTTGTGGACCTTAATGGTGCATTTGCAGGCATTCCGGTCAATCGAGAGGTCGTTCATGAAATCACTGAAAACTATCCTAGCCTAACGGTTCAAATTGGTGGCGGAATCCGTGATTTACAAACTATCGAGGCCTATATTACTGCAGGTGTAAGCTGGGTAATCCTGGGTACCAAAGCTGTCAAAAACCCGGAATTTGTTGCCGAAGCTTGTAAGGAATTCCCCGAAAAAATCATCGTTGGACTGGATGCAAAAAACGGCTTTGTTGCAACCGAAGGCTGGGCAGAAATTTCCGATATCAAGGCTGCCGAACTGGCCAAGCGCTTTGAACAGGACGGCGTCAGTTCCATCATTTATACCGACATCAGCCGCGACGGCATGATGCAGGGTGTCAACATTGAAGAAACTGTCACCATGTGCCGCGCGTCTTCTATTCCTATAATCGCTTCTGGTGGTATTACCAACATGGAAGACATCAAGGCGCTGAGAGAAGTCGAAGATGAGGGCATTGTCGGTGCCATTACTGGGCGTGCCATCTACGAGGGCACCTTGGATCTGGCGACGGCACAGAGTTATTGCGACAAGTAAAAATGGGATAGCGATTAGAAGAAAGCTACTGCCAACAAGAAACCCCGTTCTGGTCTCCTATTCTTTCATTTTTCTGTTAACCCAATGCTTATGCAGCGGACAGCTCTATTAGTGCAGTGCTACAATTTGGTGAAAAGTTTCACTACTCGGGTTCAATTCATTGCCACTAGCCAAGCGCATTATTCCCTGCCTTGACGTCGACAAAGGTCGCGTCGTTAAAGGCGTCAATTTCGTCGATATTCAAGACGCCGGTGATCCCGTTGAAATTGCCTGTCGTTATAACGATCAGGGTGCTGACGAAATCACTTTTCTGGATATAACTGCAAGCCATGAAGATCGCGACACCACTATTCACACAGTAGAGGAGATCGCCAGTGAGGTGTTTATCCCCCTGACCGTGGGCGGAGGAATCCGGGAACTCAATGATATTCGCAATATGCTTAATGCAGGCGCCGACAAAGTTGGTATCAATTCAGCCGCAGTGAAAAACCCGGATTTCGTCAAGGCCGCCTCTGATCGCTTTGGCGCCCAATGCATCGTCGTCGCTATCGATGCCAAACAGGTGCAATCGGGCGATAATCCCCGCTGGGAAATTTTTACCCACGGTGGCCGCAAGCCAACCGGTATTGATGCCATCGAATGGGCCATAAAGATGTACGAATATGGCGCGGGAGAAATCCTGCTTACCAGTATGGATCGCGATGGCACCAAGAATGGTTTCGATCTGGATTTATGCAGACGAGTAAGTGACGCCGTGAGTATCCCCCTAATTGCCTCTGGCGGGGTTGGCAACTTGCAGCATATGGCCGATGGCGTGCTTCAAGGGCACGCGGATGCAGTATTGGCAGCAAGTATTTTTCACTACGGCGAGTACTCGGTTCAAGAAGCCAAGGAATTTATGGCGGCACAGGGAATTGAGATGCGGCTGTAAGAAAGCGCCGAACTAGTACCTTTCTGACCGAATTATTTTTTCCATAGCACCGCAAAGTTTGCGCTGTTCTTCTTCAGTAATCACATAGGGCGGCATGGCGTAAATCATGTTGCGGAACGGTCGCAACCATACACCCAACTCCAATAGCGCTGGGCGTACCTTGTCCAGATCAGGCACACGATCCAACTCAACAATACCAATAGCGCCGAGCACACGCACATCCTTCACGTTGGATAATTTGAGCAATGATTGCAGGCTCTCGTTAAAAACTCGCTCGATGCCTGCCACCTGCTCTTGCCAATTACCTCGCTGAAGAATCTCGATGTTTTTTGCCGCTACCCTCGCGGCCAGCGCATTGCCCATGTAAGTGGGACCATGCATAAGCGGGTCATGGTTGTCACCGGAGATACCATTGGCAATTTCGCGTGACGTAAGAGTCGCCGCAAAAGAGAGATAACCTGCCGTCATCGCCTTGCCTACACAAAGAATGTCTGGCTGTACGTCGGCGTGCTCATAGGCAAACCATTTTCCGGTGCGACCAAACCCGGTGGCAATTTCATCGAGGACCAACAAAAGATTATGCTTGTCACATAGCTCTCGAATTCGCTTGAGGATAGTGGGGTTATATATATTCATGCCGCCAGCGTTTTGCACCACGGGCTCCATCACCACGGCCGCACAGGTAGACGCATTGTCGCCAATCACATTTCCCAAGTGGTCCCAATAGGTCTGTGGTACGGGTTTATCAAACCCTGAGGGGGGCCGATCAATAAACTCCGGCTGGTGAAGAATGCTGCTAAAACGCGTGTGCATGCCGTCGCGGGGATCGGAAAAAGACATCGTGGCGAAAGTGTCACCGTGGTAACCGGTTCGAAGTGTGAGGAATCGGTTTTTTCCCGGCTTGCCAACGCCCTGCCAATACTGCAGCGCCATCTTTAGGCCAACCTCGACGGACACCGAGCCTGAATCTGAATAAAAAATGGCATCCAGATTGGGCGACGTAATCTCCAGTAACCGCTGTCCCAATTCGACGGCAGGTTTGTGCGTCAGGCCACCAAACATCACATGGGCAAAATCACCCAGTTGATCAACAATAACCTGATTGAGTTCGGGCTGGTTATACCCCTGAATTGCCGACCACCAGGATGCGGTGCCATCCGTCAACTCAGTGCCATCGGCCAGTGTCAGGGTGCAACCATGGGCACCAGCAACCTCCAGCATTTCCTGGGGATTGGTTAGAGAGGTGTAAGGGTGCCACAGGTGCTGCCTGTCAAACTTCAATATGTCAGACATTAGCGGCCCCTTAAAAATAACTTATCTAGTTCTGCCAAGCTCATCTGCGTCCAGGTCGGCCGACCATGGTTGCACTGCCCGCTGCGCTCGGTTATTTCCATTTCTCTCAACAAGGCATTCATTTCCGGGATTGCCAGCTTGCGATTTGCCCGAACTGAGTTGTGACAGGCCATATTGCCCAGAATTTCATTAATCTGTAGCTCGATTCGCTTGGAGCTTCCCAGCTCTAGAATGTCGGAGAGCACATCGCGAACCAGGGGTTCAACTTGCGGCTGTTTTAACAGCACAGGCACCGCTCTTACCAATAGTGTTTCGGGCCCGGCACGCTCAAGCTGAATACCCAGCCGGGCAAAGGTTTCGGCATTTTCTTCTGCGACGTCAGCTTCTCTTGAGCTAACTGAAAAAGATTCAGGTACAAGCAAGGGTTGGCTTGCCAACCCTTCTCCATCCCATGCAAGCCGCATTTTTTCCAACGTAATGCGCTCATGCGCAGCATGCATGTCAACCAAGACCATTCCCTGGGCATTCTCCGCAAGCACATAAATACCCTTGAGCTGCGCGATGGCAAAACCCAAGGGCGGGATTTCATCTTCTTTAGCATCTGCCAATGAAGGCATGGGTTCCGAACCAGCTAACTTTGCTATGGCATCATCAATTTGATTCTGAGAAACCGCTTCATATTCGGGGCGCTGTTCTCGGGCACCCGCAGCGATATGTGCATTTGTATGCTCTCGCAGCCCAAACGAATGCTGTACCGGTTCAGGCTGGGAAATAGCTGGAGAACTTATTTCTGGTTCTTCCATCGCCCGCGAATCTCCCGGACGGGTCTGTGCAATTACCCGATGCAGGGCACTGTAGATGAACCCGTGAACTGAACGGCTATCTCGAAAACGTACTTCATGTTTGGTTGGGTGGACATTGACATCTACCCAGGCCGGATCAATTTCCAGAAACAATACAAATGCCGGGTGACGGCCGTGGTATAAAACATCCTGATAGGCCTGCCTGACCGCGTGGGAAACCACTTTGTCTTTTACCGAACGACCGTTCACATAGAAGTACTGTAAGTCTGCCTGGCTACGGGAAAAAGTTGGCAAACCCATCCAGCCCCAGAGCCTCAAATGCTCGGACTGTTCATCTATGGGTAATGCCTGTTCCATGAAAGCCCCACCACAAACGGAAGCAACACGACGAGCTTGTTCCGCAGGAGAGCTACAAGGGTTCATCGAATGCACATTGCGACCGTTGTGCTCCAACCGAAACCCAATGTCGAGATGACTCAGGGAAAGCCTGCGCACCACTTCATGAATGCGTCCAAATTCAGTTTTTTCTGTTTTGAGAAATTTTCGTCGAGCGGGGGTATTAAAAAACAGGTCGACCACATCAACACTAGTCCCTTGATTATGCGCAACCGGGCTCAACTGCGGCGCCATATCTATGCCCTCTGTCTCTACCTGCCAACCTTCGGCGGATTCCGGAACAGCGGATTTGAGCGTAAGCCTAGAAACTGAGGCGATACTCGCCAGAGCCTCACCGCGAAAACCAAGAGAGCCAACCGCTTCAAGGTCATCCAACTCTTTAATTTTACTAGTGGCGTGCCGTGAAACGGCTAATGGCAGGTCTTCTTTGTCGATACCACAACCATTGTCTCTAACCCGAATACGTTTTACCCCGCCCTGCTCGACCTGTATATCAATTTGGGTCGCACCCGAATCGAGGCAGTTTTCGAGTAATTCCTTTACTACCGAAGCGGGTCTCTCCACTACCTCACCCGCAGCGATCTGGTTGGCAAGGCGCGGGGAAAGTCGTTCAATTCTTGGCATGTAAGGGAGCGGTCTGTAATGATTTTGGGTTGCGATTATAGACAGTTTGCCCTGCGACGAGGCGATGAATCAAATCACAAATCACATTTGGGCCGTAAGAAGAGAAATGGACAGAAAGATGCGGCCTTTGACCCACTAAAAAGGAAGGTTTATTTCGTATTAGGTAGTGGGGATATTTATTTGCTGCCCAACCCGTATAACAGAACTACTGATATTGTTAAGCATTTGCAGAGTGTTAAGGGATACGTTGAAACGCTCGGCAATTTCAGAAAGTGTATCGCCACTCTGAATCACGTAGGTTCGTTCGCCCTGATCACGTATAGCGGCGACCAATGTTCCTGCCGGCGGGTAGTTATCGAAGTAATTTCTCACCCCCTGAAAAATGGATCCGGCTAACCTGTTCTGGAATGATGCCGTTGAAAGATTGCGGGCATCTTCCGGGTTGGAAATAAATCCTGTTTCAATAAGTAATGAGGGGACATCTGGAGATTTGAGTACAGCAAAGCCAGCTTGCTCGACGCTTTTTTTGTGTAATCTTGTTACGGAACCCATTTCGGAAAGTATCAGCTCGCCGAGACGAAGACTGGAATCCAGGGTCGCGTTCATGGACAGATCAAGTAACACACTGGCCAACTGGTCATCTTTATCTTTGAGACTTAGGTTACCCGCACCACCAATCAGATCAGCTCGATTCTCCTTTTGAGCTAGATAGGACGCCATTTCACTGGTCGCACCCCGAGTGGAAAGCGCATAAACCGAGGCTCCGCGAACTGTGGGTAGCCGGAAACTATCAGCATGAATTGAGATAAACATGTCAGCACGATGTTCCCTCGCCCTGGCAAAACGATCTCGCAGTGGAACGTAATAATCACTGGTTCTTACCAAAACTGCCGAATAACCATGCTGCGCATCAATCGCTTTCTTAAGCGCCTGGCTTATCCCAAATACGACGTCTTTTTCATATACACCACCAGGGCCAAGGGCGCCGGGATCTTCGCCACCATGACCCGCATCAATAGCAATCACGATGTCCCGGTTCACCTCAGTCAGATCGGCAACAGATTTTTCAACACGCTCAGTTTTATCAAACAAGTCAACTACCAAGCGATCGCCATACGATTCATTGGGTTTCAATGAGAAGGTGCGCGGCTTCACCTGTTGGCTAAGATCCAGCACAACTCGCAAACCACCGTCATCACGTTTCCCTGTACGAATACCATCGACCGGGGTATCTGCCGTATCAAGATTGTTGAGGTTTGCGGTAAAACTGGCAGCAGGTAAATCAATCACCAGTCTCTCTGGATTACTGAGCTCAAAGATACTGTGTGATACCGGGCCATTGAGATCAAACACCAGACGCGTGTTATCTGGAGCGCGCCATACCCGGACATTTTCGACCACAGGCTCAGCCAGGGAATAAAAGGAATTTGTCAGTAAAATGAGGGATGCAAGCAGGAGTGTAATTCGTTTTCCTGAAAGCAAGCGCAGGCCGCAGAAACTGAAGTTCCGCGACCGCCGTACGCCAGAATGCGTACCAAAAAGTAAAAGCTTGCTACTGACCATGGAAAGCATTGTGCCACTGAATATCAATTTGTCTAGTATTTTTAGTAACTTGCGAATCTTTCTTAAAGTGATTAAAACGCAAATATATCTCGACATCCGGCACCCCAAGGCAACCCATTGCTCGCTCTGGCCACTCAATGAGACAGAGTTTGCCGTCCATGAGCTCATCGCGAGCGCCAATAAACTCAAGTTCTTCGGGGTGTCCAAGGCGATATAGGTCAAAGTGTTCACTGGCCACAGGCTGGGTAGGATAATGCTCAACCAGTGTATACGTTGGGCTTCTAACAGTTCCCTTATAACCCATGCCACGCAATATCCCTCGTGTCAGGGTGGTTTTCCCCGCTCCCAGGTCGCCATGCAAAAAAACCACACCACCTTCAGGCAAACGCTGGCACAGTTCTTTTGCCAGGGATTCGCCAAAAGCAATAGTGGCTGATTCATCTGCCAGCTCAAAACCAGATTCCAG
>JAURLY010000026.1 GCA_030830945.1 Gammaproteobacteria bacterium
AATCCCGATGGTCACGTCGTGTTGCGCGGTGGCCGTGTCCGCACCAACTACGATGCCGAGAGCATCACGGAAGCAGTGGCCGCCCTGAATAAGGCCAAATTGCCGCCGCACCTCATGGTGGATTGCAGCCATGCAAACTCGAACAAAAATCACGAGTTACAGGCATTGGTCCTGGAAAACATCACGAACCAGATTTTGGAAGGAAATAACTCGATAATGGGTGTGATGGTGGAATCCAACATTGGCCCAGGCAACCAGAAGATACCCCAGGATCTTTCTGAGTTGAAATACGGGATCTCTGTAACCGATGCCTGTATTGACTGGGAAACCACCGAAAAGTCATTACTCGATATGGACAGCAAACTGAAAGAAGTGCTGCCAAAACGAAACAGGGGTTAACCCTTTAAAAAAATAAAAGCCCGCATCTGCGGGCTTTTTTTTGCTTGCTTTACGTCCAGCCAACAATTTGACAGCAGGCTTCTCGCACGTTGCTGATCAATTACTACTGATAATAAGCGTTTGACGTATCCGTGTGATCCGTAATATCCCGCACGCCTCCCAACTCAGGCAGCTGGTCCATCAGGGTTTTTTGTACGCCATCCCTAAGTGTCACATCCAGCATGCTGCAGCCCTGACAACCACCACCAAATTTGAGTACGGCAACGTTGTCTTTTGTGAGCTCAATAAGCGAGACCTGTCCACCATGGGAAGCCAGTCCGGGATTGATTTCGTTCCAGATAATATAGTTGACCTTATCTTCCATAGGGCTGTCATCTGATACCTGGGGCACACGGGAATTGGGGGCACGAATGGTGAGCTGGCCGCCCATTTTATCTTCGGAATAATCCACTTTGGCATCTTCCAAAAAAGGCGCACTGCGCTTTTCGAAATACATTTTGAACTTCTCCAGTTCAAGTATTTCATCATCTTCCTTTATCTCGCCAGAACGACAATAGGAAAGACAAGTCTCTGCCTCCGGTGTACCGGGGTTGAGCACAAACATGCGCACATCGACATCACCTTCCTGCTTTTCCAGCAGTCCGGCAAGATAGTTTTGCGCAGATTCAGTGACGTTTACGGAAAATGAAAGCATAACAATAACCTAGTAAATTACTCGGTTATTTTAAGACATTGGTGCAGCGCACTCAAGCAGATGCTACTTTTTGAGTGTTTCCTCTGCCGGCATGGTGATCAAGTCTCCCCCTCGGAAATCTTTTTCCATTGTTTGGCTATCTACTTCTGTTTTGCTTTCTTCATTGCCAACTTCAGCCACTAACCCAAACACGCGACGATCTGGCCGCCCCTGGGGCAAAATAACTTCAGCAAAAATACGCAAGTAATAGCGTCCGGGATTCAAGGCAGACAACTCAATATCAAGACCATGTCTGGATGCTGATTGAAGATCAAAGACCCCCGCCTCTATAAGCGAGTACTCCAATCCATCATCAGCCGTAAAGGATAGAGATAAGCTCCCTGCCTGGTAGGCTTCTGCAAAGACCAATGAAATTGTCTCGGGCTGACCCGGTTCCAGACGTCCATCAAAATCATGGCTAAATCGAACGGATGCACCTGGCTTTTGATAGGCGCTGTTGTCTGGCGAAACAGTTGTCCTCTCCCCTTCAGCAATATCCATATTTGATGAGGTTTCAGATGTATTCTCTTGCGTGCAGGCAGCCAGGGAAATCAATAGGAAACCACATGCCTGTCGAGCCTTGAATAGTGTCATATCTTTTCTCCGTTATTCCGATGTTACTGATAAATCAAAACAGCTTGCCTGACTGCCACTAACATCGTTATCAGTGATCTCCCAATCATAGACTTCCAAAATATAATTGCCCGCGGTCAATGAACCATTCCAGGTTTCCTGATCTAAACCTGCTTCTTCTGATCTAAAACGCTCGCTCCCTTGTGTGTAGATAATAAAATCTGGATCGCTTCCACTGCTTCCAGAAACCTTGCTTACGTCAATTTCTAGGTTTTGGTTGAAAGCTATTTTAAGGTAAGCAAAATCCCGGGCTCCGTGGCTGTTGTAATTATCCTGAGCAAACCCGGCTTCAGCGCTAGAACAAAGTTCGACTGAAGCTCCATCGACCGTGACAGTTTTGTATACAGGAAGGGTTGCGACAATGCCGCCATCATTAATTTCGCCAGCGCCATCTTGACCAATGCCATAGACAGCCTGACTAAGGGCCAGCGAGTCAATGTTGGTAGACAAAGACGGCACCTTGATCCTCAACATGTCCAAGAATAAAAAAACGGAAGTTAGGTAGTCTGAATTGATATACCCCGGATCAAGAAGGGTTTGATAGATAGGCAGCAATCCCAGCTCCAAAGTGTCGGAGCCATCATTATCCGAATCATATAAATCATAAATAATCGACTGCACCGAAGATTCGCTATACCAGCCTTTCGTTGGGAAATCGTTTTCTTCGAGATCAATGGTGAAACCGAAGCCCTGATAAACTCCACTGCTATCGAAATAAACGGGATGATCCAGTCCAATTGCCGAAAGTGCATTGCCCCAACCTTCACTAAATGCAACACGCATATCCAGAAGATCATCAAAGGCATGGGGACCACCAATAGAGTCAGATCGTGACAACTTGTCTTCAAAATAATGACCCCATTCATGAACAACAACATGATCGTCATATTCATCGGTATCGCCATCTTCATCACCCAACAAATAGATAGCGCCGTTACTATAACGGGAGGAGCCTATATCCCCGATGGAGATGCTTCCATCTGCAGTGTTGTTGTTTATGCTCCAAAAAATATCTAGGGCTGGGAAATCGATGTCCCCATCGATAGACACAAACTTGGCCATCACTGAATAAATATTATCCAGAATAGCGAAGGGAGCCGCCGACCTTGTCCCAGTGTATTCGAAGCCACCCCATCCGGAAGCAGCGTGAAGGTCTCGTATGCTATTCGAGCTTTCTGTGTTAATTAAGCCACCCTGCAGCACATACATCGCATTTGCACTGGTGTTGTCACGAATAGAAACATCCCATGATGCAGTCTGATTATTAATCATTTCCGCCAGCACACGTATGCGCACATCTGTGTATTCAGTGACTTCCAGGCTGTAATTTCCGGAGGCGTCCGTAACTGTGGATGCCAGTTCAACACCAGAGGAATTGACGGCTTCTACCGTGACCCCACGGGCGGGTTCTACGTAAGTGTTATCGTAATCAAGTGCACCCGTAGTTGTGTCAGCCGGTACCCGATCAAACGTAACTGTCCCGGAAATGATAACGTTACCTAGGACGCCGGTGTATTTGGTAGTTCTCTCGGTAACTACTCCACCGACATTTGATGCTGCATCTGTGAGGTAAAACTCAACCTCGATCAAGCCGTCTTCCACCCCAGACAAATCCAGACCTGTAATCGAAAAGTCGCTAGAAATTACTGAATCCGTACCTTGCATAAGGGCTGTATCGCCATTTCCAGAACTATAGATACTGTAAGAATAAATAGTGCCTGGCTCTGCTCCAACAACGTTAAAACCAACATTTTCTTGATTCTCTGCTGTAATCGGACTGGTCAGTCCAGACAAGGAGTAGCCTATAGGCGCACTCAGGTCATCTGCAACTCCGCCACCATCATTATTATCTGGGGTTACAACCCCATTTGAATCATCCCCGTTATCTGATGAATTATCATCCGTGGCATCACTGGGTTGCTCGGATCCATAATAATCAGCAAGCGCGGACTGCAGGTAGTTATAAAACTGGCTGCTTGAGCTGTCAGCATCGGCACTAAGAGTTTCTAGCGCCGCAATAATCTCATCGGATCGGGCTATACTCAGGTCGCCATCTTCTAGATCTGACGCAATGCCTGAGATAATTTCACCGACCGATGCAGAGCTATTCGATGCGTCCAGTTGAGAGATTAATGTTAATGCCAGAAAGTATTGATTCCGATCGGCTTCTTCCACGTCCGTTTCAAGCGAAACGTTAGGCAACATGACGGTGATGTCTCCTTGAATACCGAATAGATCGGCAATGGTGCTGTTGTGCGTTGTTAGCGCTGAGTCTAGATCATTTTCAAATTCAGCAAGCTGAACCGCCAGTTCAGTTAGAGGGGATACAACAAAACTCTTGTTTGAATCCAGCGTGGAAACTGCGCGCATTCCCGGTGAATCCAGCGTGATACCAGTGACTTCGTCACGATAAGTTCCACCTCTACATTCAATTAACACCGATCCGTTGTAATTTATTGGCGACGGAAAATTAACCAGGCCATCAACACTATTGCCTGCCGCACCCAAGCTATCTCCCTTTATGCCATCGGCATCGATCTCAAATACCTCGCAGGACCCAGCTGATACGGGTCCTTTAATAAAATTCGCGGCCACCTCATATCCAGTGCTACCGCCAGAACCACCCGATGGGGGGTTAGATCCTGAACCACCACCTGAGGGAGTATTTGTCCCTGAACCACCTGAACCACTAGAGCTACCTCCACAACTGGCTAGAAGAAATAAGCCTGTAAGCGCCAGAAGCCTGTGATTTAAGGGATTTATTTGCATATGGGGAAGACTAGATTATCTTGGATGGATTATCGGATATTAATCATAGGATTTCATGAAATTTGCGTCAGCTATCTGCAATTCTAGGGTAAGAACTGGCGACCAATCACAGTTTTACCTTTTGCGACAATGTTCTGCTAGAATGCGCGCCCAAATCTATATAAAAATATTTTGATATTGTTATGAAGCTTCCTGAATCCCCACAATTTAAGCGTCTGCGTCAGGCCTTGGATGAGCGAATCCTGTTTCTGGACGGTGCCATGGGCACCATGATCCAGAACCGCAAGCTGGAGGAACAGGATTTTAGAGGTGAGCGATTTAAAGACCATCCCAGCGATCTTCAGGGCAATAACGACCTTCTGGTACTAACTCGCCCGGATGTCATTCGTGAAATTCATGCAGCCTATCTGGATGCGGGTACGGACATCATCGAGGCAAACACCTTTAATTCAACTTCGGTTTCCCAGGCAGACTATGGTCTGCAGGATATTGTGTCTGAGTTAAATTGCGAAGCCGCCAAAATTGCCCGCGAAGTTG
>JAURLY010000259.1 GCA_030830945.1 Gammaproteobacteria bacterium
TTCCAGGATTATCGGCCTCAAGAGGTTGGATGATTTCTGATGTGCCAGTTTCTATTTTGAAATGCAAGAGTGCGGTTTCACTGGCCACTAGCAGACCGTTTTCGTCGATCCATCCGGTCGCCGATATTTGCTCTGGAAATTCCCAGTGTTTGGTTATAGAGCCGTCGCAGCTGTAAAGTCTCTTGCCAGCAATATCGACCCAGAACAATTCGTTGCGCAAAGGATGCCAAAGTGGGCCTTCGCCAAGCTCGCATTGTGTTTTATTGTAAATATTTACCGTCATATTCGGTCTGTTAGGATCGTTATATAGAAATAGCAACGAAGAATTCTTTAATCTCCCGAAGAAGATTTAGCGTTATCAAGATTAAGCGGATCGGGGTCAAAGGGCCAAATTGGCCGAGGAATTTTTTTGTATTTAAGCCGACTTAAATCAGGCTGGCATAAACCCGGTGTTGAGACGTAATACTGTGCTTGTACTAGCGGAGCAAATATGTCGGTGTGCTTATACAGGTTTTTTACACCAATAACTTTTTTATCTGTCAGGGTTATCCCGTGTTGAGTGAAAAACCCCGGCGAAAAAACATTCGTTCGAATGCTTGTCAGAACAATCTCTATCCCCTTGCACTCAAGTACGGCGACATCACCAATTGGAACATCTTCCATACCATCGCTTTCTTGCGATGAATCGCGTTGCAGAAAAACAATTTCAGCATCAATATCCAGTGGTGGCCCGGATTGTGGTTCAAATTTCCCTCCAATGCGCAGCCATGTTCTAGCGCCCACTCCAAGCTGAAAGCAGATTTCGATTGCGGCGGGATCCCAGATTGGGCCGAACGTGGCTCGGTCAATGCCAGCTTCCAGAAATGCTCTTACCATATAACAGGTGTCTCCTGGAGCTCCTCCGCCAGTCTGGTCAGATACGTCTGCCAAAAGTATTGGTTTTCCACTATTTTCTACAGCGAGGGCAATAGCTTCATCCATGGAAGTAAATTCAAGGGCTGCTTCGTGGCGAATGCGATAAAAGTAACGACCAAATTTCACGGCCATTTCATCGGCAAGCTCTTGATCGCCGTCTGTAATCGCCAGCATATTTGCGCCTGCTAGTGGTACATCTGCCCAGGGAAAGCCGTGATTGAGCGAGAGCGAAAGGATACCGTTACTGCGCTCTGCTGCGATCATGTCCTCGACAAATTTAGGCATTGGCCCCGGTCGAGTCGTGGGAAACAAGCCCATAATTTTACAATCAAACAGGCTCATCTTCGGGTCAATCTCGCCCGCTAAAGTCCGCTGCATCAAATCAAATAGTTCGTCTGCACGGTCATTATGATCAATGTGGGGATAGGTCTTAAAAATAACAATTAAATCAGCATGGTTAACCAGTGTTTGATCCAGATGTCCATGTAAATCAAGTTCTATACCTATTTTTACATCTCGCCCAACAATTTGACGAACCCGAGTAACTATATCTGCTTCACAATCATCATAACCCTCAGCCACCATGGCTCCGTGAAGGTATAGCAGAACTGCGTCCACGGGCCCGCTAGCGCTCAAATCCTCAAGGATCTTATCTCTTATTTCTTCATAAACACGGCGAGAGACAGTTCCAGCAAGCTGTGCATAGGCGTGCAGACTTTCGTGAACCGTCCAGTTGGATACCAGCGCCCTGTCGCGCCATAATTTGGCGGGCCCAGACCAGGGCGAAGGTGTCGCGTTGGTAATCCCGTCTTCGCACCACAAACCTTCCCGGAAATCTCTCATACTTCCTGGGTAAGTTGCGAATGTATTGGATTCTGTCCCAAATGTTGCAATAAACACTTTGGTCATGCCCATCTCTCCTTTCTTAAATTGCCGTCTCGGAAACAATATCGAGCTTTACACTATCGGGTTGAAAAATTGGTCCAGCCAAGCCCCTGGTTTTAGTCTTGCCTTTTTCGCACGTTCATCCTCGAGCTTATCCTCCGGGGATATGCTTGGCGTATAGCTGTCTTGTGGCGTGAAACCTATCAACTTGTTTGTTTTGCTCATGTCCCAGCGCATTCCGGCATTGTCGGATACCAAATTCAGCACGGCGATTGGAACATCCCGCGCCAAAATTGCGTGCTCAAAGCCCCTGACCAAATCCCCGTCGGAAAGCCACATCTCTTGCCCCCAGAGCCCTATACCCATCCCCGGTTTTGGTTGGACTTTGCCATCCAAAACAAACCCAATGCGCAGAGCGATGAATGAGATCCCAGTATCTGCAGCAAAACTTCTTCCCAACTCCTCACAAATCAATTTGCTTACAGCGTAAGGATTCAGGGGTTTTGGTTCGCTATCGCCGAAAACCGTATCTTTCAGAAATCTGTAACCAGCCATAATTTGATTGGTGCTGGCCAATATCACTCGTTTTACACAAGCTTTGCGAGCAGCTGCCAGAACATTTCTCGTGCCCACCACATTGCGTTGGTAACACCTTTCCCATTGAGCATTGGGCTTTGGCTCTCCGGCAAGGTGAATAACCGTATCCACTCCTGAAAATAGATGCAGCCAGCTGTCATCAGCGGTAGTCAAATCTGCGGACTCCACACTTTCACCGCCGCGAAGATCTAGTAACCGAAGATCAAACCTGCTTTTCAGCCCCTCAGTGAGCTTTATTCCAAGATTGCCGGAGGCACCAGTTATCAGAACGGTCTTTGACATATGTATTTATCCATCCAGTCATTGTGCAGGGGCTAGTCTTGCACGCTATAGTTCATTTGCAGGGCTTTACCTAGGAAAACGAAGGGCAAGCTTTGTTTTACAACCGTAAAGCATGCGTTTATATTGATTATTGTAACCTTGGTTGCTGGAGTAAGTAGTCTCACAAAATAACACCTTCTTGCTTTTAACTAAATCTGCAAGCGATTTCTTCAGAGGGTAAGCGCTGGACAATTAATTTTCGGGTCGTCCATATTGCCCCGATATAACAATTAGGCGTAATAATGGTTAACAAAAGAATAAATTCGATATCAGCCAAAACTGGGAGCAGGGGGCAGTGCTTTTTTCTTGCGCTGAAGCTAATTGCATTGTTGTTTGTAACATCCACCAGTGTGCAATTCGCTGTTGCTCAAAGTTCAGAATCACTAGTTACCTCCCATCCGCAAGATCCGCAATCCTGGGATTATTGGAGTGTTTCTGCCACCGCTATTTCTGCCGTGACCTTTATCAACGTTCGACAGCCCTTACTTGAAGTGCTGGAAGATGGTTCTTTAGCGCCGCTCTTGGCCGAAAGCTGGGATGTCTCTGAAGATGGCCTGTCGGTGACGTTTAATATCCGTGAGGCCAGCTTTTCTGATGGAACCGAGCTGGATGCAAATGATGTGGTGTATTCGTTGCTGAAGAATAAGGAATCACCCCTGGGTTCGATAGCTGTCCCGCTTAGCGTGGTAAAAGATGTCACTGCTGTGGACGATCACACTGTTCAATTGCATCTCTCTACCCCAAGTCAGCGTCTTATGACTGAACTTGGAAAACGCGCCGGCATTATTGTTCCAGAAGGGGCTTTTGAGAACCTTAATGTAGCCAAAGAAGTGGTAGGAACCGGTCCTTATATCTTTTCTGAGTATAACCCCGGTGTGGATGTCAAACTCGTACGAAATGAAAATTACTGGGGTGATGCACCACACTTTAAAAATGTAACGCACCGTTTTATTCCGGATGAAACGGCGGCGATCAACGCATTACTGGCTGGAGATATAGATGTCATCGGTGCGGTTTTGGGAGAAGGTCTCGAACGTGTTGATCTTATAAGTTCGCGTGATGGCTTTGAAGCCATTGTGCCCCCACCTTTTGAAATATCCTATGTTTTTCTCGATACAACAAATAAGCAATTGCAGAACGACAAAGTGCGCCAAGCTATTGCCCATGGTATCGAAAGGGAAACCCTGTTAATTGTTGGGCAGAACGGGCTGGGAGAGACAACATGCCAATATGTCATTCCCTTCAATGCTACGTGGAACAGTGAATATTGCCCCTACAGCTATGATCCTGCCAGAGCACAAGAACTTCTTCGTGCTGCCGGTGTGAGAAATTTGACCCTGTACTTTCCCTACTTGATGGTCGGCGAATTCCCTGCACTAAAAGAAGTGCTTGTAAGCCAGATGGCACAAATTGGTATAACACTGGATGCCAAGCCACTGGATCTGTCCACATGGTTTGAGCAAGTCTGGGGGGATCAGGGAGAGTATGATTTTGCATCCATAACTGATGGCGACACTATTGAAGCTTTTCAGAGTGGTCGCGGGCGTGCACCTTTTGGTAAGCCAACAACGGCAGTGACAAACGAGGCCTTTGATAATTTGGTGTCTGATGCAGATCAGATAATCGATCGCGATGAATATTTAGCGGCGATGGTTAAAATGACTAAGATTTTTGCGGACGATGCTTGGGTAATACCGCTCTATGCCAAAAGCACGCCTGTTTTAGCACGTAAGGGATTGGCAGGCATCAAACCATATCGGAATATTATGGAATTTGATTTGCGTCGAATTCACTCAACTGAGTAAACGTAATTGCCGAGGAAAACTTGGTCAAGGCTTAATATTGGCAAGTCGTTCATTGAGTCAGGCAAGCCTTCATAATAAAAAATCAGTGGATACCTGAATGATCCAAAAGCCAACAAACCTTAGCTCAATGCAGTCCACATCCAGAAGATTTTTCCGATCTCATAAAGTACAACAACTTAGGGGATTTATATCCCAGTTTTTCGTGTTGCTGCTCTCGGCGCTGATAGGCTCACTGGTTGTCTTTGCGTTACTAAGGCTTCTTGGTGGCGATGTGGCCTATATTTTACTTGGTAACGAAGCGACACAGGATCAGGTGAACTCGCTACGATCCGAGCTTGGATTGGACAGGGCCTGGTTCGTTCAATATTTCGATTGGATCAAGGGGTTTTTTACGGGCGATCTGGGTACGTCATTCTCGGGTAGCTATGGGATTTTTGACCAGATTGGACAGCGGCTGATCCCGACTCTTCTTTTAGCCTTTGGCTCCCTGTTCGTTTCAATTTCTCTCGCCCTTATTCTGGGAACTTACGCAGCAATGAATGCTGATAACGCCAAGGGCGTCGTCACGGATATTGTTTCGCAGGTTGGAACGGCGATTCCTGCATTTTGGGCCGGACTTATTCTTGTCGTTGTCTTTTCAGTATCCTTTGGCTGGTTTCCGGCGGGGGGCTATGTACCAATCCAGGAAGATTTTTGGGGGTCGCTTAGATCAATATTTCTCCCAATTGTGGCGCTAAGCCTTGGTATTACTTCTGTGACAACCCGATTTGTCCGATCAGCCATGCTAGACGTTTTAAACGAGGACTATATCCGTACCGCCATGGCAAAGGGCTGCACTCGAAAACGTGCTGTGTTTGTTCACGGCTTACGCAATGCTTCGATACCGGTAGTGACGGTCGGCGCGCTGCAGCTCGGCAATTTGCTGGCAGGAACCATTGTGATTGAAAGCGTATTCGTTATTCCGGGATTGGGACAACTTCTTCTGACAGCCGTAAATGGCCGCGAAGTGATCGTAGTTCAATCAATTGTTCTGGTTATCCTGTTGATCATTCTTGTGATGAATTTTATGTTGGATATTGCTTATGGCCTGCTTGATCCAAGGATTCGTGAACGATCTTTGATTCATTAACAGTTTGAGCTTTGTCAAAAGCACCGATAACTTTAATCTTTTGTTGTTCTGACAAGTTGTACTTGCGAAGAATTTTATTCAGATAAA
>JAURLY010000260.1 GCA_030830945.1 Gammaproteobacteria bacterium
ATCTGGAGCGGTTTTTGGGCTAGTCGGGGGAGGTTATTGACCAACCCTCAGGTTACGTCTACAAACTATCTTTAATCGACCTAAATTCCTTTTCCAAGTTCTTCGCCTGTTTTTTTGATACACCGCCAAGAGCAAGCAATGCGTGACGCAGCCTCGCGCGTGTAATGTCCGGACCTACGATAGTCATGGCATCAAATAAAGGTGGGCAAACCTTGGTACCGCTCATAGCGACAAACAGGGGCTGTAAAAAATCCCTCAGCTTGATTTCCATTTTCTGAGAAATCGCATTCAACCCTTGGTACAACGCATCTCTTTCCCATTCTTGCTGATCATCCAACCACCAGGAGGCAAACTGAAGAACTTTTATTTGAGCTTCATGATCAAGCTTTAAACTTTCAAATTCAGCTGTATCCAGTATTGGAAGCCCATTAAAAAACAATCCGGAAAGAGGCGCTATATCGGTAAACTTTTCAACCCGATCCTTGATTAGAGGAATAATTTTCCCCAAATATTGGGGATTGATAGCCCAATCAGCTACCCGGGAAGCGAATTGCTGGTCATTCAGTTCTTCGCGAATCCACAAGCCGTTCAACCAATCCAGTTTTTCTACATCAAATACGGGGCCACCCAAAGAAACCTTGCCCAAATCGAAGTTATTGATCATGCGATCCAGCGTAAATTTTTCTGACTCATCCGGCATAGACCAACCCATTCTCCCCAGATAGTTGGTCAGGGCTTCCGGCAGATAGCCCATATCCCGATAATAATTAATGCTGGTGCGATTTTTACGCTTGCTGAGTTTGGATTTGTCAGGGTTCCGCAATAAGGGCATATGACATAGCTCTGGCATATCCCAACCAAAGTATTCATATAACAACTGATGTTTTGGAGCCGAGTTAATCCACTCTTCACCTCGAATTACATGAGTAATTTCCATCAAATGATCATCCACAACATTGGCAAGATGATACGTGGGCATTCCATCCGCTTTCAGAAGTATCTGCGCATCAACGTTAGCCCAGTCGAGTTCAATCTCTCCTCTCAAGCGATCCTGGACAATACAGGTTCCTTCATCAGGAACGCACATTCGAACGACATAGGCTTCACCGGCGGCTTCGCGCCTTTTGATCTCTTCTGCAGGCAATTCCAGATCTGATTGCTTGAATGCTTTTTGAATGCCCTGCTCACGCCGATCAGCACGTAACTTATCCAATTCTTCTGATGAGCGGTAACACTTAAATGCCTTGCCGCTGTCTAGTAATTGTTGCGCATACCGGGCGTAAATATCTCCCCGCTCACTCTGGCGATAAGGCCCGTATTCACCACCCACATCAGGACCTTCGTCCCAATCCAGTCCCATCCAGTGCAAACTATCCAGTATGGCCTTCTCTGAACTGAGAGAACTTCTCACACGATCAGTATCTTCAATCCTTAGGATGAATTTACCACCCAGACTCCGAGCAAATGCCAGATTAAAAAGGGCTATATATGCCGTGCCAACATGGGGATCGCCGGTGGGAGAAGGAGCTATTCGAACGCGTACACTCATGAGTCATTTCTTGAACTGGAAAAAGAGCGCGCATTATACAGATGCCAGATGCTCTTTATACGAATGAGATCTGAACTATAGCTAACTCTGCCCAAAATCATCACTGACAATTATTTTTAACAGAAAATTCGAATCCGGACACATAAGTTACATTGAAGTGCCTGGATTTAGGTCTAAACTGAACCGAATAACGTTAGCATAAAGTATACATAGACAAATATATGTAACAGCAGTCTGATTTGAAATGGAAATCACTCCTATGCCACAACGCACCAGAGGGAGAAACTATGGTGGCAAATGCATTCTTCTGCTTTAAGCGAATCAGCCAGATGCTGGCCGGAATGCTGCTGTCCTGCTCACTTGATCTATCGGCACAGGAACAAGCCTCTGCTCACAATATCCTAATCCTTTCATTCTGGGATCCAGGCAATCTCTACGTCCAGCAAGTAACCTTGGGATTACAAAGTGAACTGGAAGAAACCATAGTGGATTTCCAGCTTTACCAGGAGCATCTCGACGCAAGGCGCTTTACATCCGACAGCACCCGCGAAATCTTTGCGACATACCTCGCGCAAAAATACCAGGATATTCAAATCGACGCGGTGGTAACTATTAGCGCCCCTGCTGAGCATTTCTTTGATCAACATTCTCCCATCTTTGAACAAGAAGTAGCCCCGGTAAATATCGCTGCCGGCTCAAACTATATTGGTGAATTAACCCGTGAAGAAAATGAATCCAGTAGCCATAAAATTTTTGTAGATCACATAAATTCGCTAAAACAAATACAAGCCATCTACCCCATCGACCAGCTTTTGATCATTGGCGATATCATCGATATTGATGGCACTGAAAGGTTTAACTCGTTTCAGCATCAGATTGAATCTAGCGACTTTAACTTCAATCTTGATTACCTGATTGACCAGCCGTTAACCGACCTATTGAATCAGGTCAGTTAACTGCCCCCGCGAACAGCCATTTACTACATGGGTAGTTTTAAGGATGTGAACGGCAAGTTCACTGCTCCGGAGGAGGTAATCGAGGTTATCAGTGCGAGGGCCAACGCACCGATTTTTTCCCAATGGGATATCGCCTGGGAAAATATAGTAGGCGGATACCAGATTTCCTGGGAACGCATTGGCGTCTACATAGGCAGCCTGATCTCATCTTATATAACCAACAATCCAACAGATTTAAGCAACCAAAGCATTTTTGAAACCAACTATAACTGGAACCAGCTAGACCAGTGAAATATTGATCTGTCGGCGCTGCCTGCGGATGCCAATATTTACAACAGGCCACCTAGCTTCATGGAACACTACCGGCTCCATCTAATCTTAAGCGTGGTTGGCATTGTCATCATTTATGTCATTTTGCTATTAGTCTATCGAAATAACCTGATTGGGCGTCGCAACGCCATACTTAGTGAACTAGCACAAATAGATGGGCTGACCACCTTACTAAATCGCCGGGCAATCATCCCCCTTCTCAAAGACGCGATACGACGGCGGGAACAATTTAATCATACGGTCAGTATCTTGCTGCTTGATCTCGACCGGTTTAAAGCAATCAACGACAAGTATGGTCACATGACCGGGGATGAGGTGCTTGCGAAAGTAGGCGAACAGCTTAAAGCTCATGTTCGCTCTGGTGATCGCGTTTGCCGCTGGGGCGGAGAAGAATTTCTTGTACTCGCCTCGGATACTGGCTTATTGCAGGCACAACTTCTTGGAGAGAAGCTGAGAACGGCAATAGGGAATCTTCATTTTGATGACGTTGAAAGAATTTCAATTAGTGTCGGAATCGCGGAATACAAACCCCACGAGGGGTTTTCGTCCTGGTATGAGCCAGCAGACAGAGCCCTTTACGAAGCCAAAGCCAAAGGGCGAAACAAGGTCATTGGATTTGCCGCCTAACAAGTATTCCTACTGAATTTAACTTATCCACGGGAAGTGC
>JAURLY010000261.1 GCA_030830945.1 Gammaproteobacteria bacterium
AGGAAATTTCCTACAAATTAAGCAAATAAATTTAGTAAAAAAGGCGACGCACGAGTCCAAAATGCAATGCAAACTTCAATAAAGACAACAGTGTCCAGAGAAAAATTATTGGAAATATCCCGGTTTGAAGAATAAAAACCACACTGAGCTGCACAAGATGTCCAATTAGTTCGCTGGTTCTCTTCTTAAAAGTTTCCAACTGGTTTTCAAAATCCAGGGAATCCTTTGCACTGCTGAAAAACCGCCCAATTAAAGAGCTATTGCCAGCATCAACGCCCGTTTCAACATTTGCATTCCCGGAAGCACGAACCTGCTCAAGCGCCTCTCCGGCTGACTCAAGCTCCTGTGAACTCTCAAGGTAACGGGATTCCAGGAACAGCCTGTAAATGCCTTCGTTGGCGATGAGCGCCAGGGGGACCGCGAAGCGAATAAAAATTGTGACAAGCAATGCGTAAAGCAAAAAAGCGTCAAATTCTTTTGAACTATTGCCATCATTTTTTTTACGCCATATTCGAATGCCCAACCATGTAAAACTGAGCACCACCAGAACCATACGCAACACCCACCACTGCCCTGCTTCCAACAACACCTGCTGAATGCCCAACGAGATGGTAGCCCCCAACATGATCCAGGAAAACCTCTCTACCAGGTCATTAACGGGGTCCAGAATTTCCCCTGGTGTTAATGTAATGCCTACTCCTGCTGGCTGAAGCGCTACTTCGGTACCCTGTATGGCTGAAATCACTCCATTCAGCGTTCTAGCCAATGCAAATGTAATCAAAGCCCGTTGAAACAACGAGTCCAGGTCGGTTTCAGCGTAATCATCAACATAGGTGAAAGAAGAAAGGATGACCACAAAGACGAGCAATAGAACCAGCAACCAATCCTTGATAGTCAGGGTGACAGAAGTGAGATTTCCAGTACTCATCAGGTATTTGGGCAAGATTCAATCAAAGTCCGTTCCCAAATTCCAGAGGAAAACCACTTCCATTCAGCGTCCAATTTTCGCCATTACTCAGCAACTGAGGCCCTGATTAACAATACAGCCTGAACAGGAACATCCATGGCATCCAAGGATTCGCTATATCCGGTTTCGACTTTACTGATTGCTTCCACCACATCTTGCCCCGAAACTACATTGCCAAATACGGCATACCCCCAACTGCGTGAGTTTGGATCCAGCGATTCATTGGCTGCCAGGTTTAGATAAAACTGGCTTGTTGCAGAGTGAGGGTCTTCATATCGGGCCATGGCAACAGACATGGGCATGTTTTCAAGACCATTACCGGATTCGTTGTAAATGGGAGACCTCAGGGGCTTTTCTTCCAAATCCCTCGTATAACCCCCACCCTGCACAACGAAATTCGGCATTACGCGGTGAAATATGGTGTTATCGTAGTGACCATCCAACACATAGCGCAGAAAATTATTCGACGTTATCGGTGCCCGCAAGCGATTCAATTCGATAACAAACTCCCCCATGGACGTTTCAATCCGCACAGAGGGAAACATCAGGTCGGGTAAGATTTCTTCAACTTCACAAGGACAGGCTGCCTGGCTGGCTTGAGCACTGAAAAGCGCAAATATTATTAGCAGCGTAGCCATTGGGCTTACTATGAGTGGTCGAACAAACCGACAAGAAATCATAATGCTCTCCAACTTTAATCTGCACCCGTCAATTATGATAAGCGCTGGAAACCTGAAAACCTAAATTCCGCAGCACCGGTCACTATTCATGAAAGGCTTCTTGAATGTTATTCGTGATTTTTATACTGGCATATTTGCCATGACAGTGTTTCTGTTGAGCATTTATGCACTGCTACAAATTGTACGCGGCACTCCTCCTGCACTCTCGTGGCTTGGTTTGTTTTTCTCTGCCATATCTCCCTTATCTTTCCTGGTTTCTTACCGCTTTTTAAAAATCAGGAAACATGAAAACCCGATAGTGTTCAGTTTACTCTGCGGCATGGGAGTGGCGATCTGCATGACAGCCAGCTCGAAATACGGAAACGCGGCTGGATCAACTCACATCTGGGCTGGTTTGTGCCTGGTGGCCTGGGTTCTGTACCTCAGGTTGCTCAGGGGCAAGACTGCCGGAAATCCGTCAAGTAGTCCCTGAATCGTCTGGTGTCTTTTTAGGCCTGGGCATTGAAAGCCGCCCCGCCTTGCGCAGGGCGTCCCGTAACAGGAATTCAATCTGGGCATTAACGCTTCGCAAATCATCATCTGACCAGCGTTTTAATGCATCCCAGGTATCTTCATCGATCCTTAATGGGAAAGGTTTTTTCTTTGCCATGGTTACTCAGGCAGTATCCGATAGTGAGTAGAGATCAATACAGACTGCCGGTATTTACCACTGGCCGGGCATTCTCCTCTCCACAAAGCACCACCAGCAAGTTACTGACCATATTGGCTTTGCGCTCATCATCAAGATTGACAATGCCTTGCTCTTCCAGCTCATCCAGAGCCATCTTGACCATACCAACCGCCCCATCGACAATTTGTCGGCGAGCAGCTACAACCGCCTGGGCTTGCTGCCTTTTCAACATGGCACTGGCAATTTCCTGGGCGTAGGCCAGGTGACTGATCCGGGCCTCAATGACGTTTACACCTGCTTTGTCCAGCCGATCCTGGACTTCGTCTCGCAATTTTTCTGCTATAGCCTGCGGGTCACTTCGCAGGGCAATTACATCATCACTATGTGATTCATAGGGAAAACTTGTCGCAAGGTTTCGCAATGCTGCTTCAGACTGTATGTGAACAAAACTTTCGTAATCGTCCACTTCGAACATAGCCTCGGCAGAATCAACCACCTTCCACACAACAACGGCTGCTATGTCGATCGGATTCCCGGAGCTGTCATTGACCTTTAACACTTCGCTTTCGAAATTCCTGACCCTTAGTGAAACCGCATGTTTGGAGTAAAACGGATTCGCCCAACGCAAGCCATTAATCCTGACACTGCCCACGTAGTTGCCGAACAACTGCATGACAACAGCC
>JAURLY010000262.1 GCA_030830945.1 Gammaproteobacteria bacterium
ACAGTTCATACTATTAGCAGTAAACATACCGGAACAGCTGCCACAGGTTGGGCAGGCTGATCTTTCATACGAAGCAACTTTGTCGTCACTGGCTTGATCGTCTGCGGCAATTACCATGGCATCTACCAGATCCAGTTTGTGATCGGCGAGCTTGGTTTTGCCAGCTTCCATCGGGCCACCTGAGACAAAGACAACGGGAATATTCAGTCGCATGGCTGCGATCAACATTCCTGGCGTGATTTTGTCGCAGTTTGAAATACAGACAATACCGTCCGCACAATGGGCATTGACCATGTATTCGATGCTGTCAGCGATAATATCCCTACTAGGCAAGCTATAAAGCATACCGTCATGCCCCATAGCGATGCCGTCGTCTACGGCGATCGTGTTAAATTCCTTGGCTACACCCCCTGCTGATTCAATTTCCCGAGCGACGAGCTGGCCCAGATCCTTGAGATGAACATGTCCCGGTACAAATTGGGTGAATGAATTGGCGACGGCAATGATAGGCTTTTGGAAATCATCATCCTGCATGCCTGTCGCACGCCAGAGCGCACGGGCTCCAGCCATATTTCTTCCTTGGGTGCTGGTATAAGACCTGTATTTAGGCATTATAAAATTCCTCTACGACTTATTAGAGTTTGGTGTTTAAGCGCTTAGTTCTTTGATGAGAACTTTGGGTTTTCTTTGTGAGTTGTACTGGGCTCGCCGGGCATTCGGTAGTGCATCCGCATTGGTCTCAATAAAACCGCGTTCAATAAACCAATGGGTAGCCTGGGTTGAAAGTACAAAAATTTTTTGAGTACCTTGCTCCCTGGCCTTCTTAATTTGATGGTCGAGAAGTTTTTGCGCATAGCCGCGACCCTGAAATTCGGGTTGAACAGCAACACAGGCGATTTCTGAGGCTGTTTCATCAAGACGATGCAGTGCGGCACAGCCTACGGCGGTACCGTCAATTTCCATCACTAGAAAATTTTCTATTTGTTCTTCCAGCAGTTCACGCGTTCGTTGAACAAGTGCTCCTGCGTCTTGCATAGGCTGGATTAGTTCAAGGATAGAGCCGACATCACTCGCTGTTGCTGGGCGGAGGACTGCAGAATCAACCTTGCTAATTAGAAGCCCGGAACCATCATGGGTAAATAATTCTTTTAACAATGCCCCGTTCTGCTCATAGCTAACAAGATGTGAGCGCTCAATACCTTGATCAACTGCTTCTGCCAGAGCGTCTGCCAAACCAGCCTCTTCCATGTTGGCATTACCAAATGCGTGGGCAAGTTTGGGACGAACCTCGGAAGACTTGAGCATGGGCGTAAGTGTTTCTTCGCTCATAAACCCGATTACTTTATCGGCTTTAAGCGCTGTCGCAATGCTCAGGGTGCACTCGTTAAGAGACAGATTAAAAACTTCACCGGTTGATGAGTATCCGAGAGTATTGCAAATAACAGCTGCGCCGGTATGAAGAGCCGCGAGAATTGCCTTGCTATCTATCTGACGAACCAAGCCAGTGTATTGGTAGTCCACACCGTTACGCACACCCAGTGGTTTGGCATAGATAAAGTTTCCAGAAAGGGTTTTCAGATTGAGCTGATACATTGGGGAGTCAACCAGACCTGCTGACATGGCACTTTCCAATTCTGTTCTTGTGCCATTTGATGCGGAAATAATATGTGGCATGGCATCTGCGGAAGATACGCGTATCCCGGATTCAATGGGCGCCTCGACACCTGCTTTTTCCAGTGCGCGGGTAATTTGAATACGGGCGCCCTGGACAATAACCAGCTTGGCTCCAAGGCTTTGTAGCATGGCTAGGTCATGCACTAAATTAATAAAATTTGGGTGCTCAACAGCCTCGCCCGGAAGGGCGATAACAAAAGTGGCTTCGCGGTGCTTCCTGATATAGGGAGCAGACAATCGAAACCAGTTGATAAAACTTTCTGGTACCTGATGCATGATGCCTTGTCTTAATGGCTCGCCGCTTGCGAGGCTGCGACATTGTACTTGATCTGGGCAGGGTAGCTAAGTAGCTAAACGCAGGTGTTTTTCTCAATTAGAGGCAATAATGCTCTATAAACTGACGATAAATGCGTGTGCCCGGCTCAATTTGGTTATCTGGAAGAAATTCGTTGGCTTGATGGGCCTGGTCAATGCTTCCTGGCCCCAGGATAATCGTTTTCTTGCCCAGCGCTTTAAAAAAGGGCGCTTCGGTTGCAAAAGCGACAGATTTGGCTTCTTCGCCAGAAAACATAGAGGCTTGTTTAACCAAATCTGAATCTTCAGGTTCCTCAAATGCCTCTACTCCACCAAACAGAATTTCTTGATCAATGTCGACGCCTCGACGGTCAGCAATGGGTTCAAGCAGTGCCGTTATATCATTGCGTAGTTCATCAATGGCCATGCCTGGAAGAGGGCGTAAATCAAATTGAAGCTCGCACTTGCCGCAAATACGATTGGGGTTATCACCACCATGTATACATCCAAAATTCATGGTTGGTACGGCAATGGTAAAACCGTCATTGCGATAAGTTGACTGAAGCTTACTGCGAAACTCCTGCAGTGCTGACAGCACTTCAATCATGGCCTCCAGTGCGCTGTTACCTAGATCTGGATTTGAGGAATGCCCTGATCGCCCAGTTACCCTTATGGCCTGCATGCTTATGCCTTTGTGCATACGAATAGGCTTGAGATCAGTAGGCTCTCCAATAATTACGGCCTCTCCCTGGCTGAGACCAGACTCGGCAAGGAATCGCGCTCCGGACATTGTGGATTCTTCGTCAGCGGTTGCGATTAGCGTTAAGGGCGCACGTAGTTTGGATAGTTCTATTTGCTGAATGGCTTCCAGTGCGACAGCGAAAAAACCTTTCATATCTGTACTGCCGAGGCCGTAAAAACCATTTTCCTTGTGTGTGCACTGCAATGGATCGGAAAGCCACTGAAAGTCATCATAGGGAACGGTGTCAGAGTGTCCCGACAAAATCAGGCCACCCGTGCCCGAACCTATGGTGGCAATCAAATTGTGCTTTCCGTCGATGCCCACTGATTCAACTTTAGTTTTAAACCCAAGCTGATCCAGCCAATCGCCGAGTAAATTGATCATGCCAATATTGCTCATGTCATGTGCTGGATTGACTGAGCTAACCGAAGCGGCGGCAATTAGTTGGCCGAGGTTTTCCTTAAAGGTGGAAAGTTTGCTGTTCATGCCGCTACTTTATAGTTGCGCGATATTGAATGACAGAGGTATCGAGGATAGATGGCATCCGTGTCAAGACTAAGTACAATGCACGAATACAAAGTTTCGGGGCTAAAAATGCCGCCTACTCAACGCGTAAAATCGATAACGACCATTGCCCAGGCACTGTTTGATGATGGTTTAATCAATGAGTCTGATATGCAGCGGGCAAAAAAAGCCCCGCTGGGAAATCATCCCATCAGCTCAATTGTTGCGCTTGGCATTGCCGACCAAACAAATGGTGGACGCGCCTTAACGGGTGAGGTTCTGGGCGAATGGTGGGCAAAAGAAATCGACGCCGAATATTTTTCGGTGAATCCGCTCAAAGTTGATGTGCAGGCAGTTACCAAAGTCATGAGCTTTAATTATGCCAAGATGCACAAACTTCTTCCGGTAGAAGTTCGAGCCGATGAGGTAGTCATAGGTGCGGCTGATCCACACAGTGATTCCTGGCAGGCAGCAGTAGAGCAAAGTACGGGTAAAAAGATTCGCACGGTTTTTGTCCGCCCTGATTTAATCGAAAAATATATTGTTGAATTTTACTCCATCGCCAGATCAGTGATGGGGGCAGGTAATAAAGACAACGGTGGTTCCCAGTTAACCAATTTTGAACAACTGCTTGAAATCAAGGGCGACAAAGACGCCTCCGCAGAGGACAAGCATGTCGTCAACATTGTGGACTGGTTGCTGCAATATGCTTTTGACCAGCGTGCCAGCGATATTCACCTGGAGCCTCGCCGTGAAGAGGGAAATGTTCGTTTTCGTATTGATGGCGTGTTGCACGAAGTTTATGAAATGCCGCGCAATGTATCTAATGCGGTAACTGCCAGACTAAAAGTGCTGGGTCGAATGGATGTGGCCGAAAAGCGGCGACCTCAGGACGGGCGAATTAAAACCAAAACACCTCAGGGCAAAGAAGTGGAGCTTCGACTTTCCACGCTACCCACTGCTTTTGGTGAAAAAATGGTGATGCGCATATTCGACCCCGATGTGCTTTTGCGTACTTTCCAGAAGATGGGACTGGAAGATAAAGACCTGGCTATTTGGAACGGCCTCACGCACCGCAGCTCGGGAATTGTTTTAGTAACTGGGCCAACGGGCTCAGGTAAAACTACTACGCTCTACACCACGTTGCGTGAGCTGGCGACCAGCGAAGTGAATGTATCAACGCTGGAAGATCCGATTGAAATGGTTGTTGATGCGTTCAACCAAACCCAGGTGCAATCACAGATCAACATGGGTTTTGCCGAAGGTATACGTACCCTGCTTCGCCAGGACCCGGATATCATCATGGTGGGCGAGATACGAGACCGGGAAACAGCCGAAATGGCTGTTCAGGCAGCATTAACCGGCCACCTGGTGCTAACTACCCTCCACACTAACGATGCGCCTACGGCGATTACACGTTTGCTCGATCTGGGGCTGCCGGCACATCTAATTAGAGTAACCCTGAACGGTGTCATGGCCCAGCGTCTAGTGCGCACACTTTGCCCCAATTGTAAGGAGAAGGCCGACGTGGACGAGCGGGCCTGGAAAACCTTGGTTGATCCGTTTAAAAATGATCCACCAAAGCACATTTACCAGCCAGTGGGCTGTCTGGAGTGCCGAAATACTGGTTTTATGGGTCGCGAAGGCATTTACGAGATTCTGGAGCCTTCCAGCAAACTACGTCAGTTGATCAGCGAACAGACTGACCTGGATATGATCCGAAAGCAAGCGCTCAAAGATGGCAGCCTGACGCTTAGATTGGCCGGGGCCAAAAAAGTAGCTGCCGGAAAAACCACGATCGAAGAAGTTTTGCGCGTTACCCCTATCAACGAATAAACCTTTTCTGGAAGATATTTATGCTAGATCGCCTGCAACAGCAGCCCGACGACCCCATCATTGAACTATTGATGAAAGCCAAGGCAGATACCTCGCCTAATGTGGTCGATTTAAGTGCCGGTGTTTTTAAGGATGAAGAGGGTAATACCCCAATTCTGGACGCGGTTCGCGAGGCTGAACCCAGAAGGCTGCAAAGTG
>JAURLY010000263.1 GCA_030830945.1 Gammaproteobacteria bacterium
AAATAAAGGTTATTGCGGTGGGCACCCGTATGCCATCCTGGGTTCAGGAGGGCGTCGAAGATTTTTCCCAGCGAATCCGTCCCATGTTGCAGATGGAGGTGATTGAGATTCCTCTTGCCAAGCGCAGCAAGACTACGGATATATCCAGGGTCAAAGCCGAAGAAGCGGATGCCATTGAAAAACGGCTAAAGGGCAACGAAAAGCGAGTAATCCTTGACGTAAAAGGCAAGGCGTTTGCAACTTCGGAGTTGGCCGGTTTTATCGAAAGCTGGCAAATGGAAGGTCAGGATATCGCTATAATTATTGGGGGCCCAGATGGTCTCGATGCCCGATTTTTGACAGGTGCTTATGTGAAGCTTTCTCTGTCTAAATTGACTTTACCCCACCCTCTGGTACGCATTGTTTTGGTTGAGCAAATCTATCGGGCATTAGCCATAAATGCCAACCACCCCTACCATCGCGAGTGATTTTCATTTTATCTATTTCAATCAAGGGGTTGGCAACAATTGCTGTATTGGCGATGATGATGGAACCAACGTGCAGATAAACCATCAAAAGGTGATTGGCAGTAAATTTCCCAGGCTATCCCGTTAAAAGATGAACAGCGAATATCAATCAATAAGTGACCCGAATATCCAGCGAAGAGTGGTGCGCTCCCGGATAATGGGGCTTTCGCTGCTGTTGGCGTCTCTACTGGCTGTACTCCTGCTCCGGTATTACGACTTACAAATAAAAGATCACCAACGTTATGCGACCCTGTCTGATGAAAACCGGGTGCATGTGCGCGCTGTGGCGCCAACGCGGGGACTAATCTTTGATCGGAACGGCGTTATCCTTGCTGAAAACCGTCCCAGTTACACGCTATCAATTGTTACCGAGAGAACCAGTGATCTCGAACAGTTGCTTGCTGAGCTAAAGGCGCTTCTGGGTCTGACTGACGCTGAAATGGCGCGTTTTGAAGAGCAAAAAAGCCAATATCGACGTCCTTACGAGAGTATCCCCCTTCGCTTCCAGCTTACTGAAGAAAATGTAGCACTGCTGGCCGTAAATGAATTTCGTCTGCCGGGGATTGAGGTAGAGGTGGAACTGGTTCGCCACTACCCATTCAACGAAGCTTTCGCCCACAGTGTTGGTTACGTAGGCCGAATCAATGACCGTGAACAGGCGGTCATTGAAAAAGAGCGTTACGAAGGTACCCACGTTATTGGCAAAATTGGTATCGAGAAGCAGTATGAAGACCTGCTGCATGGCTCTGTCGGTTACGAATATGTTGAGACCGATGCCCGCGGTAATGTGCTGAGGGTTCTTGAGCGTGAAGATGCCACGCCCGGTGAAGATCTGTATCTGAGCATTGATAGCCGGTTGCAATTACGTGCCGAAGAACTTCTGGAAGGTCGACGTGCTTCGGTTGTAGCAATAGATGTAGAAACCGGAGAAGTTCTGGCTTTGGTCAGTACCCCCTCGTATGACGCCAATATGTTTGTCACGGGAATTAGCTTTAAGGACTACGACAGTCTTTTGCACAATATTAACCGACCTCTTTATGACCGTGCCCTGCTTGGGCAATACCCGCCTGGTTCTACGGTAAAACCACTCTATGCGCTGGCCGGTTTGGCTACCGGTGCGGTGACCAAAGAATGGAGTATCCAGGACTACGGGGAATTTCAGTTACCTAATCAGGAGCGTGTCTATCGTGACTGGAAACGAGGAGGTCATGGCAGGGTAGATCTTCGGATAGCCGTTGAGCAATCTTGCGACGTTTATTTTTATGAGTTAGGGAATATGGTGGGGATTGATGTCCTCAGCGAGTTTGGCCATATGTTTGGTCTGGGCCATAAAACCGGGATTGATATGCCGTCAGAAATGTCGGGAATAATGCCGTCCAGAGAATGGAAAAGGGCGGCCAGGGGACTTTCCTGGTATCCGGGAGACACCATTAATGCCAGCATTGGTCAGGGCTTCAGTCTTGTTACGCCGCTTCAGCTAGCTCAGATGACAGCTAATATTGCGCGCCGTGGCGTCAGTCTGAAACCGCATATGATCCATGCTGTGAATGAAAGAGAGATAGAGGTCGCACAAAATCCATTGGTAGACATTGCGCCTGATCACTGGAATACAGTGCATTCAGCAATGGAAGATGTGGTTCATTCCATGCGAGGTACAGCATCGGCACAGGGGCGGGGTTTGTCATTTCGAATGGCTGGTAAAACAGGAACCGCTCAGGTTGTAGGGATACCCCAGGACGCTGAATATGATCCTGAACTTCTCGAAGAATTTATGCTTGATCATGCCCTGTTTGTTTCGTTTGCACCTGTTGAAGATCCCAAAATTGCCATTGCCGTTGTCATTGAAAATGGTGAGCATGGCAGCTCTGTAGCAGCGCCTGTGGCACGTGAGTTGACGGTTCAGTGGCTTGAAGAGAATCCCTGGATCGTTTCCCAGGCAGATTCTGATGAGAGCCAGCCAATAGAGGAAGAAGTCGATGCAATCTGATTTTTTGCGTCGAATGCCCGGCATAGGCCCTGCTACGGCAGGGCAAGAGCGCGGTCTGCTAGAAAGAATGCATGTTGATCCCATTCTATTGCTGGTGCTTTATATGATGTCGGCTATTGGCATCATCGTCCTATACAGTGCAGGGGCTGAAAGCCAGTATCTGATTAGTCGTCAGGTAGCTTATTTGGGTGTTGGTACAGTGGCCATGTTGGTAGTGGCTCAAATCCCACCCTTGGTTATGCAGAGACTTGCCTGGCTAGCCTACGCCGGCGGGATTGTTATGTTGGGGATAGTACTCATTGCGGGTACTGGTGCCAAAGGTGCCCAGCGCTGGGTGGATCTGGGTATCATCCAGTTTCAACCTTCAGAGGTGATTAAGTTTGCCTTGCCCATGTTTATTGCTTCATATCTTTCCCAGAGAGCCATGCCGATTAAGTTTAAGCACCTTTGCTGGGCACTTATTATTATTGTCATTCCGGTTGCTCTGATTCTTTTTCAGCCTGATCTCGGCACAGCTATTCTTGTTGCCGGATCCGGATTGGTCGTCTTGTTTTTAGCCGGGCTTCGCTGGCGATATATTATTTCAGCGTTGGCGCTTGCCCCGGTTGCAGTAATTGGGGCATGGGTATTCTTGCTGCACGACTACCAAAAACAGCGTGTGCTGACGATGTTTAACCCTGAGGAAGATAAACTTGGCGCTGGTTGGAATATTATCCAATCGACCACCGCAATAGGTTCTGGTGGTTGGTACGGCAAGGGTTGGATGCTTGGAACCCAGTCCCATCTTGATTTTCTTCCCGAGAGCCACACAGATTTTATTATTGCAGTACTGGCTGAGGAGTTCGGCTTTCGTGGCGTGATGGTTTTATTGGTCGGTTATCTGCTTCTTTTTATACGCGGGCTATGGATTAGTTATACCGCAAAAAACAGCTTTAGTCGGCTTGTTGCGGGTGCATTAACCTTCACTATATTTATTTATGTTTTTGTAAATATGGGAATGGTCTCAGGCATACTCCCCGTCGTGGGAGTTCCGCTGCCGCTATTCAGTTATGGTGGCACAGCGCTGGTTTCCATTTTGATTGCTTTTGGTGTGTTGATGGCGATCTCAACTGAGCAAGAGACCTTGCATGCGAAATAGAGGCCGAAAACCGGCTTCGAAGTTTTAGATTTTTTGGGAGTATTAATGAAATCCATACGGTTATTGGCTGTAGCCCTGATTCTTTGCGTAACCGATAGTGCTTACGCTGATTACAGTAACAATGCCCTGGCTCAAGACTTCATTCGGGAGATGGCCCGGGAAGAAGGGTTTGACGCAGCTGAACTTCAGAAACTATTTGCGCAGGTTGAAAAGAAAGACTCCATCATCAACGCCATGAACCGCCCTGCAGAAAAAGTTTTAACCTGGGGTGAATATCGAAAAATTTTCTTGCGGCAGGCACGGATAGAAAGCGGTGGTGATTTTTGGCGCAGGAATCAGCAGGTGCTTAATGAAGCCGAGTCTGAATATGGCGTCCCGGCACATATAATCGTAGCCATAATCGGCGTTGAGACGCTCTATGGCGGCAATACAGGGAGCTACAGGGTCATTGATGCGCTTTCTACTCTGGCCTTTGACTATCCTGCCCGAGCGCCGTTTTTTCGTTCGGAGTTGAAAGAGTTTTTGATTCTCTCACGAGAGCAAAAACAGTCGCCACTTATTCTTAAGGGCTCTTATGCGGGAGCTATGGGATTAGGCCAATTTATGCCGAGCTCTTACCGGGCTTATGCGGCCGATTATGATAAAGATGGCTTCATTGATATCTGGAACAATGAATCAGATGCGATCTGGAGTGTGGCCAACTATTTATCGCGCCATGGTTGGCAAGAAGGGCAGACCATAGCTCATCCTGCTGTGGTTGCCAGCTCTGTAGATGATCGCCTTCTCAATCAGGGGCTCAGGCCTGAGCACAGTCTGCAACAGATAAGGCAAGCTGGTCTTAGCCCGGAAATGCAATTATCGCCAGAGTTAATGGCTACGGCCATGCGGCTCGTTGGTGACGATGGGGATGAATACTGGATTGGCATGCATAACTTTTACGTGATCACGAGGTATAATCACTCCAAGCTTTATGCGATGGCGGTATTTCAATTAGCCGAGGAAATCCTGAAGCATAAGACCTAATCAATATTGAGCCTAATGTCTGAACATGATCAACACCGCTCATAAATTTGGCCTGATTTTTGTCGCACTCCTGCTGGTGGGATGTACTTCTTCGCTACCAACTGTTATTTCGCAAAAAGATGGTGCGCCAAGAACCAATGTGGATGTTCGAACGCTTCCGGATATCACGCCCGAGCCAGTTGTAAGGACAAATGCAG
>JAURLY010000264.1 GCA_030830945.1 Gammaproteobacteria bacterium
ATAGGGATTATTCCAGTCGCCGAATACCCCCATACGAATAAAGGTCTCGCGCTGTCGATCAACCTGAGACTTGGCGTACTCCCGGCATTTTTGACGAAAAGTACGGTGATCCACTTTTTGCCCAGCCTTACCGATCTTGGTCTCAACACGGTGCTCAATGGGCAATCCGTGACAATCCCAACCAGGTTTGTACGGCACATCAAAACCATTCAATGTCTGGCTTTTGATGACTATGTCCTTAAGCACCTTGTTGACCGCATGTCCCAAATGAAGGTCACCATTGGCATATGGAGGCCCGTCATGAAGAATAAATTGATCCCTGCCTGCACGCGCTTTACGAATCTGCCCATAAATATCCTTGTCAATCCAGCTTTTCAGTCGCTGAGGTTCGCTATTGGCCAGGTTGCCTTTCATGGGAAACCCGGTATTGGGAAGATTTAAAGTGCTTTTGTATTCGCTCATTGTCGAAATCAGTAATAGTTAAGTAAAATTGTGTCTATCATGATGTCGAAATGGCTTGGTTATCAAACCAGCTTCGCGCATTTCTAACATCGTCTTTTATGGCGTCTTTTAGCGCCGCCAAACTATCAAATTTCTTTTCATCTCGCAGTCGTTTAACGAATTTCACTCGCAGATGCTGCCCGTAAAGATCCCCACTCCAATCAAGCAAATGCACCTCCAGCAATGGGTGTTCCAACGAGTTTACTGCCGGCCGTATCCCCAGGTTCGCCACGCCCTTATGGTTCGAGCCATCCGGAAACTCTGCAATGACAGCATAAACACCGCCCATTGCCGGTCTACGTCGACGCAGGGCTATATTGGCTGTAGGAAAGCCAAGCTGGACTCCCAACTGCTCGCCTTGAATTACCCTGCCGCAAATCTCGTACGGTCGCCCTAGCAGAATTTCAGCATGATTAAGTTCACCTGCCGCCAGAGCCTTACGCACACGCGTACTACTAATACGCTCTCCCTCGTGAAAGTGAGTCTCACTTTGCTCAACCTGAAAACCCAACTCCTCACCCAGCTTAGTCAATAGCCTGAAATCACCCTGACGTCCGTTTCCAAACTGGAAGTCATCACCGACAAGTAAGTAGCGCATTCCAAGTTGGTGGACCAGTTCTCTCACAAAGTCCTCGGCGGCCATTTGACTGACTGCTTTGTTAAAAGGCATGCAGAGCACTGCATCAACCCCTGTTGCGGCGAGAGCCAACATGCGTTCACGCCAGCTCATCAATATTGAGCAATCCTGTGACATTTCTGCCTGTTCGAGTTCGACCGACTGCGCTAAAAAATACTCGGCCGGATCAGGGCGAAAACTCATGGCCGCCGATGGTAGCCCAAGTTCTTTAGCTTTAAGCTTTAAGCGTTCGATAATACGCTGGTGCCCCAGATGCAGCCCATCAAACGCCCCGATGGTAAGCACCGAGCCAGAAGAAAAAATTTGCGGACGAGCTCGTCCGGGATACACCTTTATTGGTAGATTTTCGATCTCGGGCAAGGGAGCAACTCTTCGCAGCCTGGGTCGTAAAAAGCGCGCCAGTATAGCCTCCAAGTGCCCCGGTTAACAGCAGCAGTTAGTACGAAAAATCTAATGTAGGTGGCGGAAGCGGATTCCAAAGCAAAACAGGCTGAAGACAAACAAACTCAATCCAGATATACAGATCACTGCCAACCGCCATACTCGCTCAGCAGCTCCCCATTGCACCCAGTCAGGCCAATAGGCTTGCCAAAACACCAAAAATGCACCCATTAGCGCGCAGGCAATGACCAGACGCACAGCAAAGCCGGTCCAGCCCATGCCCATGACATCTGGCTGTGGCTCGTATATTTGCTTTATTCTCAGCCCCCTATACAACAGCCATGCATTGAGAAAAGCCGAGGCAGAGGTTGCCAATGCCAGTCCTACATGGCCGATCTGATACACCAAATGCAGCCAGGCGACCAACATTAGATTCAGCACCATGTTGCAAACCATAGCGATTACGCCAATACGTACCGGGGTTTTCATGTCTTCCTGGGCAAAGTATCCAGGCGCTAGCACTTTCACCAACATAAATGCCAGCAAACCTGCTGCGTAAGCCTTTAGACTTAAAGACGCCATCGCTAGATCACGCGCATCGAATGCGCCATAAAGGAACAGGGTCGCAAGAATTGGTTCTGACAGAATGATCAGCGCCAGTGCTGCCGGCAATCCAATCAGGAAAACAATGCGCAAGGCCCAATCAAGTGTTCGACTGAATTCGCGGGGATCCGAAGAAAATCTTTGTCGGGACAGGTTGGGTAAAATAACCGTGGCGATAGCGATGCCAATAACGCCAAGAGGTAGCTCAGAAAGCCTGTCTGAATAGTAGAGCCAGGAAACACTTCCGGTCGGTAAAAATGAAGCGAGCAAAGTATCAAGAAGTAAATTTATCTGGCTGACAGAGACACCAAATATCGCCGGCAGCATCAATCCGAGAATTCTTCTTACCCCTGAATCTTGCCACCCCCACCGAGGCATGGGCAGCAAATGCATCTGGGCGAGAAAGGGCAACTGAAATAATAGCTGCACCACACCGGCGATTAGCACACCCCATGCAAGGCCATACGCGGGGACCGTCATATTGGGCGCGACAAATAATGCCGCGCTTATAAGACATATGTTCAGCAATACTGGAGTGAATGCGGGGATCGAGAAACGATCGTAGGCATTAAGGACTGCACCGGCCATTCCCGTCAGGCTAATCAAAAGCAAATAGGGGAAAGTGATTTGCAGCATATCGCTCGCATAAGCGAACTTGACTGGTTCGTCCCGAAAGCCAAAGGCAAAAATGGTGGTAAACAGACCGGGTAATAAAACAACAAGCACTGTTAATAGAAACACAACCAAGCCCAATGTGCCTGATACCCGACTGAGTAAATGCCTGACTTGATCTGTAGAGCTGTGGGTCTGGTAATCCCCCAGAACGGGAATAAATGCTTGGTTAAATGCTCCCTCGCTGAATAGTCGCCTGAAGAAATTGGGAATCTTGAAAGCAACGTAAAAAGCATCTGCCGCGGCTCCGGCACCAATCAACTGCGCGAACACAAGGTCTCTAATCAGTCCAAAAACCCGCGAGAGCAAGGTCATGGAACTCACTGAAGAGCTGGATTTGAGCAACTGCCCGGCACCAGATGTCTGCTCTGGGCTCGTGAGTTCCTGGTTTTCCGGGTTGTTGCTCATGTTTAGCTCTAATTAGTTGACGAATGAGTGTAGCCAACGGCCCCGACAAAATACACTTTTTTACTGAAAATACAGCCAGTTAGAGAGCCTGGCTTCCATTTTTTTAATCAAACAGGGTATATCCAAAAAAAACCAATTAAATCCCGCAAATTCAAGGGCTGAAGTGTTGACATCAGTGTGTCTACAGGCATAATTGCGACCCCTTGAACCAAGCAGCAATTTTCTGAGGATAGATCCAGTAATGGCAAACTCTCCACAAGCGCGTAAACGCGCTCGCCAAAACGACAAGCGCCGTGTGCAAAAAGCAAGTCAGCGCTCCATGTTCCGCACTTACTTGAAGCGTGTGTATACCGCTATTGAAGCGAAAGACTTGGAAGCGGCCAAGACGGCATTTACTGAAGCTCTTCCTGTGATTGATCGCATGGCAGACAAAGCCCTGATCCACAAGAATAAGGCTGCTCGTCACAAGAGCCGTCTGAATGCTCACATTAAGGCTCTTTCCGCTGCCTAAGACTTTCTGGTCTGAATAAAAAAGCCCGATTTGTATCGGGCTTTTTTGTGTCTAGCTTTTTACTTATTCAGCTTTTCTATCCGTGCGTACCATTGCCTCCTGATTCCTTGGCAATGTAAAAATTCGCATCAGCCCGATTAAGTAATTCATAAACGGTTTCACCCGGTTTAATGGTCGCAACACCTATACTTGCCGTCATTTTTATCCCTTCTGCGAGATGGGCCTGCGCAAGCGCGGTATGAATTTTTGCCGCCTGTTGTATTGCTGCCTCTGAATCAGAACCGTTCAACAGAATCAGAAATTCCTCTCCGCCTGTCCTGAAAATCTCATCCGAGCTCTAAACTATTCCAACAAGCAACGCGCCGAAGTTTTGTAAAACTTGGTCTCCCTTCTCATAGCCAAGCGTTTTATTGATACGACGGAAACCATCTAGGTCTAGAAACAAGACAGACATGGGATAACCGCGCATCTTGCTATATTCAATGGCTTGATCAAGGGAAGTGTGTAAATTCAGTCGATTGGAAAGCTGTGTCAAAGGGTCTATGGAAGCTGTTTGTTCCAGTTCAATATGCTGCGAATTCAAACGGCGGATAAAAATAGAACACATGAGACTTACGCCAATCAGCGTGGCCACCAGCCTTAACGCTATGTCTGTATCCAGCTCCATGAATGCGCGCGGCAACACCACAACAAGCAATGCCAGATTAGCAACACGGGCCAGACGTTCTTGAAATATAAAGTAGAACATGGTGACGGCCGGGAAGCTCCAAAGCGCACCCATAATTCCCAATTCCTCTATCGCCACCCAGGAAAAAAACAAAAAAGAGGGCGTAAGAAGAACAAAAGGTAATTTGTAACTGAGCCGGCCAGTCAATGTATTCCAGGCAGAGTAAGAGATAACCCCTAGCATCAGGCAAGCAAATAGTGCAATTAAGTAATCGCCTACCAGAAAATGGTAAATCGTAAACGGACTAACAAATAAGATAGCGGCAAAGGTTATGCCTCGGATCGACTTTCTGAGAAAGCTTTCCTGGGCAGCACTTAACTGGTGACTTAAAAGATCTTCAATCAAAGTGAATAGCCATATATACAATTATTCTTGTTTTAATTATTCCGTCAGGACGCAGAAAAAAAGAATACCAAATTTATACTTGTTAATAAGAAAAAATAGTTTGGATATGCGAATTCCTTCTATGTTTGCGGCATAAAAAGAAAAGGGTGGCCTGAAGCCACCCTTTTCCACATAGACAAAAACTACTGCAGAAGATAGCTATGCGTCTATCCGCACTTGCTATCGCCACAGGACAAGCAGGTCATGCAGCCATCCATCATGACAACCGCCTTGGTACTACACTTGGTACATAGGCTGGCGTTCTCAGGGTAATCACTGGCTTCCTGGGTTTCTGTCGCTTTTTTTGCTGCACCCTCAAGCTCTGCTTTTTTCTTTTCTATAAAGGCTTTTTGGTGCTCATCCAAATCGGTATTGATCATCCCAATAAACTTCATGTGATCTTCGATGGCATAGCCAATTTCAGCGACCAGAGAAGGCATGAAGACTCCACCCTTTTTAAAATAGCCACCTTTAGGATCGAATACAGCTTTTAATTCTTCGACCAGAAAGGTGGCGTCCCCCCCCTTGCGGAAGACAGCAGAGATCAGACGAGTTAGAGCCACAACCCACTGGAAGTGCTCCATATTTTTCGAGTTGATGAATACCTCGAATGGGCGTCGGACCTCGTGTTCAGTGCCCTCATTGAGAATAATGTCGTTAACCGTAACGTACATTGCATGCTCAGACATGGGCGGCTTAATCTTATAGGTTGAACCAATCAATCGCTCAGGGCGTTCAACCGACTCATGCATCTGGATCACATTGGCATCGGTCATCCCTAAATCTGCCTGTTCTTCTGCAGATTTCTCCTCAACGACTTTGTAGCCAACGATTTTCTTATCTATCTTTGTTGCCATTTCTTTTTCTCCTCTGCGGCTTACTGCCACAGAATTTTTGTACTATGCAAGAGCTTCAGCGCGGCACCCGATACAAGACGAAAACTGACCAGTCAACACAGTTTTCAACCAGTAGCAGAACTAGCTAACTCTTACTAAAATTTGCCGTAATAACCTTCTTTCAGCGCGTCAAACAGATTAGCTGCTGAATGCATCTCGCCATCGTACTCGACCTGCTCATTACCTTTGAGCTCTAATACCTGGCCATCTTCCAACGTAAAGCGATACTTGGTATTTTCGAGATCTTTCTCTTTTACCAATACGCCCTGGAATGCTTCAGGGTTAAAGCGGAAAGTTGTGCATCCCTTAAGCCCCTGTTCGTAGGCGTAAAGATAGATATCCTTGAAATCCTGGAAGGGATAATCCGTGGGTACATTCGCCGTTTTGGAAATTGAGGAGTCCACCCACTTCTGCGCTGCTGCCTGAATATCAACGTGTTGCTTGGGACTGACATCTTCTGAGGTAATAAAGTAATCCGGAAGCTTGGCATCAGTCTCTTCGCTATAAGGCATTGCCTTGGCGTTGATCAGCTGACGATAGGCCAGCAATTCAAAACTGAACACATCCACTTTTTCTTTGGTTTTACGACCCTCACGAATAACATTTCGCGAATAGTGATGCGCAAAACTGGGCTCAATCCCGTTACTGGCATTATTAGACATAGACAGACTGATTGTTCCCGTAGGCGCGATTGAACTGTGATGCGTAAAACGAGCACCTACTTCGGCAAGTTCATTGGCCAATTCGGGATCCTGCTCTGCAATAAGCTGCATGTAACGGCTGTAACGCGCATGCAAAACCTTGCCCTTCACCTTATCGCCAACCTTGATACCGTCATCCGCTATCTCAGGACGAGCCAGCATCATCGCGGGGGTGACTTCAAAATCGTCGTTCATTATCGGTGCAGCGCCCTTCTCTTTTGCCAGATCAAGTGCTTCACGCCAACCAACCATCGCCATTTCCCGGGCAATACTCTCGGTAAACTCTACCGACTTATCATCGCCGTACTTCATTCCAAGCATCGTAGCCGTCGAACCCAACCCCAGGAAGCCCATACCATGGCGTCGTTTGTAAGCGATTTCATCGCGCTGACCTTGTAGCGGTAGACCATTAATTTCCACTACGTTATCGAGCATACGGGTAAAGATCGCTACAACCTCACGATATTTTTCCCAATCAAAGCGGGCATTATCAGTGAATGGATCAATGACAAATTTGGTCAAATTAACCGACCCTAAAAGACAGCTGCCGTAAGGTGGCAATGGTTGTTCGCCGCAGGGGTTTGTCGCTCGAATGTTTTCCGTAAACCAGTTGTTGTTCATCTGGTTGACCTTGTCGATCAGAATAAAACCCGGCTCGGCAAAATCGTACGTAGAACTCATAATCGAATCCCACAGACGCTGCGCGGGAATGGTCTTGTAGATTTTGCATGCAGTAAGACCTTCTTCATTGGTCACGTAGCCTTCTGTTACAGGAAATGGGCGCCAGACGACTTGTTCGGCGTCGTTCAGATCCATTCCCTCAGCTTCTTTCTCAGTAACAGGGAAGCTCAACTGCCAATCAGTATCCTGCTTAACAGCTTCGATAAACTCACGGGTAATCAACAGTGACAGATTGAACTGTCGCAAACGCCCGTCTTCGCGCTTGGCGCGAATAAAATCCAGAACATCAGGATGGCTGACATCAAACGTCGCCATTTGTGCTCCGCGACGACCACCCGCCGACGAAACGGTAAAACACATTTTGTCGTAGATATCCATGAAGGACAGTGGGCCAGAAGTATAGGCACCAGCACCAGACACGTAAGCCCCTTTTGGACGCAATGTGGAAAACTCATAGCCGATGCCACAACCGGCCTTAAGCGTCATGCCTGCTTCATGATTCTTCTCAAGAATGTCATTCATCGAATCACGGATAGAGCCAGAAACCGTACAGTTGATTGTGGAAGTTGCCGGCTTGTATTCCTGGGCACCCGCATTGGAAATAATGCGGCCTGCAGGCAATGCGCCTGCATCCAGGGCCCAGAGAAATCTCTCGTACCAGTGATCTCGAAGTTTTTGGTTCTTTTCTACACCAGAAAGTGCCTTGGCGACACGCTTGTATGTGTCCTGAATATCTCTATCAACGGGTTCACCCGCCCTATCCTTAAGTCTGTATTTTTTGTCCCAAATATCCAGTGAGGTGGATTGCATCTCAACTTCAGAACTTAGATGCACTGCCTTTAACGCTTCTGCCATCGTCTTTCTACTCAACTTTCAGCTACGTTGCTGTTATTTCTTCCAAAACTGGAAGAACCCTAGACCTACTAAGTTAGGTGATTTTTAAAGCAAATACCACTATATATAGATTAAATATCTCAATACCAACACTATATATGGTGTAAATAGCGGAAAAGGCTGTACAGCCTACACCTTATGCTACCTCCCTATTCCTGCACAGCAGGAACCAGTCACATTTTTAATTTTTAGGCTGATAGCTTTTATTTATCAAGGAAGGTTTTTACGCACTGATTTAGTGCCAAAACCCCTCTAATGACAGACTGGTCACCAATCTTGCGCAGGATAATTTGAACTCTTCAGTTGCACACAAATCATTAACCCAAGTATTGTGATCAGGCAATTGCTCACAAAGCATAGAAATGAATGTAAGAACTTTGATCAATAGTCTGCAAAATGTTTCAGGGTATCGCTATAATCCCTTCAAAAAATATTCGAACGCTAATTTCTTTAGTAAAAACCAGATCAAAGAAATTGAAGGTGAGCGACTTCTCTCACCCTAAGTCTACTGGACGGAAAGATAATTAATCATGCCCTCAAAAAAGACCGAAAACGATCTCATCTTATTTTCTCAAGCTGAAAAACAGGCTAAGGATTTCGCACTAAATAATCTGAAGCATCCTTTCAACTGGCATAAACAGATTGAAGGGTTATTTTCAGAAGCCGCCATAAACAAGGAAGTCTCTAAACTCAAATCACTGCCTGTAGATGACTACATTGCCCGGGCATTGGAACCTGCCGAAGCTGGTGCACGACCCAGCGCAAAAAATATTGTGCGCAAATTTCGCGGCAAGGTTCATGAAGAAACTGACATAGGTCCATATTATGCAGTCGATATAGACCTGACTGTTGGCGGAAACTCTCGTCGAGTAGGCATCCTGGTACAAAATCGCTCGGTCAATAATGGCGTATGGGCACCAGAACACCACCTCGAAGCTTGTCGACAGGTGAGGTCATGGGCAAAACGTGCCCTGCCTATTATTACGTTTATGGACACTCCTGGGGCAGACGCAGGCCAGCAAGCAAACTCCGCTAACCAGGCTCACTCTATTTCCCGCTTGATTGCGGAGATGACCAACGCACCGGTGCCCACCGTAGGTATTATTTACGGTCTGGGATATTCCGGCGGCGCCATTCCCCTGGCTGCAACCAATGTATTGCTATCCGTCAAAACCGGTGTATTCAATACGATTCAGCCCAAGGGCTTGGCCAGTATTGCTCGCCAGTACAATCTATCTTGGCAAGAGAGTGCTCGTTACGTCGGCCTGTCACCCACAGAATTGTTTCAGAAAGGGGTTATCGACGGTGTCATTGATTGGTCGCCGGAGGAGCAGGAAAACGAGTCAGGCACACTGGTTAATGCAATTATTTCTTCCATCAAGGCCATTGAATCTGCCGGTGTCAACTTTTTGGCATCAAACAAAGAAGTAGAAAAAGACTATGGCCAAGCAGTCATTCGCGCCTTAAATCCAAAAGAACACATTACTGAACTTGAGCGTGCCTCAGATTTTCGTATTAGAAATGATGTGTCGGAATTCCCGAGCGTTTTTGATCACAGCATGTCCTATATGCGCTATCTCGGTTTGCGATCAAGGATTTCGTCCAGCACGCTGGGAACTTATGGACGTCTTGCCACTGAAGAAATACCCGAGGGAGATCTCAGCGACAGACAGCAAGCTGCTCGTGAAGCTGCGTTTGAAAACTGGCATAAAGACCCGGAAAAACTGGTATACCAGGACCAACTATACAAAGCCTGGAACAATTTCCGGCAAAAACATAGCGACACCAGCAAAGAGCGCGGACGTTTTACCACCATGCTTTTGGGTGATCCGCAGAAAAACTTTGAAGATGCCCGACGCAATCTATGCTTTCAGGTTGTTTTGTACCTGTATAACCGATGGAAAGCGGACGCCGTATACAATTTTGTCCAGCTTTCTCGCCTGATTGAAGAGAACAAATCCAAAGGTAGTAACAACGAGATATATCGCCTGAACGATATAGATATCACTATCCTTGATCTCGCTTACGCAACCGATCTTAGTGAAACGTTCCAGAACGAATTCGAAAACATTCTGGTCTTTGACGCACTTTACAACACTATTATTAATAGTTTTGCTGACATCGCCGAGGAAACACGGGCTTTCCATACCCTGTCCAAGGATTCCCTCCAAAAAATCCTGGACACTTCCCTGGACAAAGCGACCAGTGCCGTTGCGGAATACAGTCTCTCCGGAAACTCGGCTCCGGATGATCCGGCGCGTATTACCCGTCAATCTGAAAAGTTTGCCGACTGGCTGCAATATTTCACTCGCTTTCGTAAGCGCGGCGATTTTCTCAGCGATGTGGAAGAGTGGAAACGTGTCTACTTCCCGCGCCTGTCAGAATCACTACTGGTTCTGATCACCTTCTTTTTTGAAACACTGATTCCGGAATTCCTCAATTCCCAATTCCAGGGGAAAAGTTACGAAGGTCGTATCAACCCTGCCCGAATTGGCAAACGTAAGGACTTTTGGAACCAGCTGAATATTGCCTACAAGGACTTACTGGTCCAACGAATCCTGGATAGTTACAAACGCCAGAAAAAATCGACCGTCGATGCGTTCAAAAAGGCTTTCTTTACTGACTTCAAAGAACTCAATGCGGATCGCATGACATCAAACCCGGTTAATTTCCCTGGCTTTCGGATTTCCATTGAAAAAGCCCTGGCGAATGACATCACGCCATGCGGCGTGGTGACCGGCATCGGCAAACTCAATTTTGGCAACAAGGATCGAGTTGGTGTTGTTATCTCCAACGTCTTGTTCCAGGCAGGCGCCTTCGACATGGCCGGCGCAGAGAAACTTTGTGACCTGCTGGTTGAGTGTGCGGAAAAGAAATTGCCCGTTGTCGCCTTTGTCTCCTCTGGTGGCATGCAAACCAAGGAAGGGCCTAATGCGCTCTTTTCCATGGCCATTACTAACGACCGCATTACGCGCTTCATTGACGAGACGGGACTGCCAATTATTATCTTTGGCTTCGGTGACTGTACCGGTGGCTCACAAGCCAGTTTTGTCACCCATCCCCTGGTGCATACTTATTATTTTAGTGGCACCGATATGCCATTTGCGGGTCGGGTAGTTGTTCCTTCGTTCCTGCCATCCATGTGCACGGTTTCCAATTACCTGTGTCGAACTCCTGGCGCCATGCGTGGATTGGTCAAACATCCATTCGCCGAAGATCTGGACGAAAAGCTGAAGGAAGTTGATCCAGCGATCAGCGTCCCCAAAGACAGTGTAGAAGACGTGGTCCAGCGAATCCTGGAGGGACAGGAACTCTCATCGGACAGTCAATCTGCCGAAGAACCCCCCAAGGCTCGGGATCTTATTGGCCCCATAAACAAAGTGCTGATTCATGCTCGCGGTTGTACCGCTGTCAAACTTATTCGTATTGCGCAGCAATTGGACAAGAAAGTGTTACTGGTTCAATCGGACCCGGATATGGAATCCGTGGCAGTCGACATGCTTCGCGACAAAGACGAAGTGATCTCACTGGGCGGCCAAACCCCGGATGAAAGCTACCTCAATGGTCTCAGCGTAGTGACTATTGCTAACCGTCATAGCGCAGACTCCCTTCACCCGGGTATTGGCTTCTTGTCAGAAAATGCAGACTTTGCCCGTATGTGTCGTACCCACGGTCTCAATGTCATTGGTCCTAAAGCCGCCAGCATGGACACCATGGGTAACAAGTCCAACGCTATCCATACATCCATGGCCAATGATGTTCCCGTTGTCCCGGGCAGCCACGGTATTTTGACCAGCGCAGAAGCCACTGCGAAAGTTGCTGAAGAAATCGGCTATCCAGTGCTACTCAAAGCTGTTCACGGCGGTGGCGGCAAGGGGATCAAGGTTGTACGCAATGCGTCTGAAGTTCGCGAGGCATTCAATTCCGTATATGTAGAAGCCCGAAGCGCATTTGGTAACGGTGATCTCTATCTTGAGAAATTCGTCGAATCCATGCGCCATATTGAGGTCCAGGTTTTGCGAGACAGCCATGGCAACACCAAGATTCTTGGGCTGCGTGACTGTACTGTGCAACGCAACAACCAAAAAGTATTGGAAGAGTCTGGCTCCACCATGCTTACCAAAAAGCTGGAAGCTGTTTGCTTCAAGAGTGCGGAAGCCTTGGCCGATGCGGTGGATTATATTGGCGCAGGTACTGTTGAGTTCATCTACGACCTGGTCAACAAAACCGTTTACTTCATGGAGATGAACACACGACTTCAGGTAGAGCATCCGGTCACAGAATGGACATCTGGCGTCAGTATCGTTTCCGAGCAATTTAATATCGCCGAGGGCGGTAGTATCAAGGATCTCAAAATAGAGAAAAACGGATTCTCAATTGAAGCCCGTGTTACCGCTGAAAAAGCAGCTCTGAATAAAGACAATACAATTGATTTTCGCCCCACGCCCGGTCTCGTTTCCGAGTGTTCATTCCCTGAACGCGACGATTTGGAACTAATCTGTACGGTTGGCCCCGGCAAAACCATTTCACCATTCTACGACAGCATGATCGCCCAGGTGATTGTTCATGGCGAAGACCGAAACGATGCCATCAAAAAGCTGCTCGAAGTTCTCGACCAAACTGTCATTACGGGAGTTTGCACCAATATTCCATTGTTGAAGCGAATCCTCAATGATGAAACCTTCGTCAAGGGCAAATACGACACCACTTATCTGCCCAAATTCCTTGAATCAATCGACAAGGACGAGCTGATTAAGGATATGGAATACACTGGCATAGAGGTGAAGGAAGCCAGTGCCGATGAATTAATGATTGAAGGCACAGACGAGCTAAAAGTTTTGGCTCCCATGACAGGTATCTTCTATACCACACCAGCGCCCACAGAGCCCGAATATGCGCCGGTTGGTGCACGCAAGGGTTATGGAGACACACTCTGCCAGATTGAGGCAATGAAGCTCTTTACCCAAATATCACTAAGCAGTGTAAAAGGCGCCGGAAAAGTGTTTGACACGCAAGGAAGTTACGAAATTGTGCGTATTAACCAGGCCAATGGCTCCCAGGTAAACGCCGGGGATCTCTTATTTGTCGTTAAACCCGTCAAATAGATTTGAGGATCATAAGTGAGCGATAAAGACATCAAAACGCTTTTAAAAAATAATCGAGAATGGGCAGCAAAGCAGCTCAAGGAAGATCCAAATTATTTTTCTGATCTCTCTCAACAACAGGCGCCAAAATATCTATGGATCGGATGCTCTGACAGCCGAGTACCTGCCAACGTGATTACTGGCCTGGCGCCCGGAGAAGTTTTTGTACATCGCAATGTTTCCAACCGAGTCGTTCACGAAGACAGCAACATCCAAACCGTACTTCAATTTGCCATTGAATCGCTCAAGGTGGAGCACATTATTGTTTGCGGCCATTATGGCTGTGGCGGGGTGAAAGCCGGCATTGAAGGAAGCAGCCACGGATATGTACGCAACTGGGTAGAACCTATTCGCCGCAATATCATTCGCTTTGGTTTGTGCCGGCATGATTTTGAAGGTCCGCTTGAAGACCAAAGCCTTTGGGACCGAGCCTGTGAGCTCAATGTACTTCATCAGGTGCGACAGCTTCGCGAAAACCCCTTTGTTCAAGACGCATTAAAACGCAACCAAAAGCTGGAACTTCACGCCTGGATTTATAGCCTTAACGATGGGCTTATTCGCAACCTTGGATAATTTATTTTCTTCTGCTAATCCGATCATCCAGGCTCTCCCACAATGAACTATCTAGTCACCGGAATTGGAGAAGGTTCACTGCACGTTATGGCAGCTCCTCGTCCCGGACAGCTTCATAACCATATCCGCTATCTAAAGATGCAAGGAATCACAAAGGTGCTATGCCTTATGGAGCCTCTTGAGATGGAGCGCCTGGGTCTGGACGAGGAAGAAAAGTGGTGCCTCAGCGAAGGCCTAAAATTTGAGAATTTTCCAATCACAGACCATAGTGTCACCTGCGTTGATAGCCTCCGGGTTCTGGCCAAACGTTTGTTAAAGGAAATTATTGCCGGTGAGAATTTGGTTGTTCATTGCTATGCCGGCATTGGCCGCACAGGCTTGGTGTCCAGCTGCATCCTGATGGAGCATGGCATGAGTGCCGAAGAGGCTATGGCCCTGATTTCACAGAAACGACAGCTGAAAATCCCTGAGACGCGGGAACAGGTTGAGTTCGTTCTGGCTTACACCCCCTCATAAAGCAACAACGTCCAATCCAACCACCTTCCCTGCGCGTATCTATAACCATGATAGACGCGCGCATCAAATCGCTATTTCTTCTGGCGGCCTTATTATTGTTCCTGCTGGCAAACAACGGCAAGGCAATGGCCAATGATCCGCCGGAATTCATCAAAAATCATGTCGAAAACCCAGAGCTGGTTGGTCAGGGAGAGTATCAACGCCTCTTCTGGAAGATCTATCTTGCCCGACTCTATGCTAACGATGGGATCTATAAAGCTGCAAACCCTTTTGCGCTTCAACTGGAATACCAACGGAATATCAACGCCAAAGACATTGTGGAGATGTCGATTAAACTCATCGAAGATCAGGGAATAAGTGATCAAAGCAAGTTGGTAAATTGGCAAATTCAATTAGCGGAAATCATTCCTGATATTCGTAAAGGAGATCGACTTACTGGCATTCATGTGGACGGAATGTCTTTTTTTTATATGGATGATCAACCGATAGGCGAAATTACCGATTCGGAACTCAGTCAATACTTTTTCGATATTTGGTTGGGAGAAAACACTACAGCCCCGGAGTTGCGCAAGAAATTAATTGACCAAAATGCATCGGAGATCCAGTGAGCCAAGCCATCACTAGAACGCAATTGCTGCAATATTCCGTGCTGGCATTACCTCTGGCTTTTGCTGGACTGCCTGTTTATTTACTTGCTCCCGACTTTTACGCGACCAGCTATCAGGTTTCACTTGCCTCGCTAGGCATTAGCTTACTGGTTCTTAGACTTTTTGATGCCCTGATTGACCCGCTGCTGGGCTATGTCATCGACTACTGGGCTCAATATTTCAACTTGTTGATACGACTTGGGATCGTCATTTTGGCAGTTGGTTTGTTAATGCTGTTCTGGGTGCCGGATTTTGGCCCGGGATTGCTATTGATCTGGTTTAGTATCGCCGTATTTGTGACAACCTTGGCCTACAGTCTTCTCACCATAGGGTACGGTGTTCAGGGGGCAATCTGGTCACCTGATCGAGAAGAACAGGTAAGCATCACCACCACCCGCGAGGCATTCACCCTAATTGGGTTAATTTTGGCTGTCACCCTGCCGACATTGCTCACAATCAAATTCACGACGATCGACGCCCACCGAGTACTGGCAGTACTCCTTGTGATTTGCCTGATTCTGGCCTTCACCGTATACGCCAAACTTAAAACCCCAAAACCAGATCAAGGGCAGGTGCTTTCGCGAAACCCGGGGCAAGCCATAAGAACTTTGCTTTCGCCCGCACTGATCAGGTTATATCTAATTTATGGCGTTTCAGCACTCGCCTCAGCTATCCCTGCAGTTCTGGTTATTTTCTTCGTTCGAGACTACCTCGGCGCTTACAAGCTAATTGGCATTTTTCTTTTGGCGTATTTCTTAAGTGGCGCACTCTCCATGCCTGTTTGGCGCCAACTGGCCAGCAAGGTTGGCAAGCTTCACGCCTGGATGATTAGCATGCTCTTGGCACTAAGCGCGTTTACCCTGGTACTTTTGTGCCAGCCAGGTGATCTTGTTTTTTATGCTGCAATTTGCCTGATTACCGGGTTTGCACTCGGCGCGGAACTTGCCCTGCCCCCCGCTCTCCTTGCAGAATTAATCGACCGGGACATTAGCTCCGTGGGTCTCAAGTACGCAGGCCTTACCTGTCTCAACAAAATAAGCCTCGCATTGGCCGCAGGGATCAGTTTGCCCCTGCTAAGCATGATGGGTTTCCAGCCTGGACAGGAAAACAGCACAGATGCATTAAATTCCTTGCTATGGATTTATGGCGGCCTGCCCTGTGCTCTCAAGCTATGCGCCCTCGCCGGCGCTTCATTTTGGAAAAATCACTTACATCAAGGTTCTTATGCATAGATTCATACTTGTCTTATTTTCATTCCTCGCAATGCTTACAGGCTGTTCTGCGCCTTCCATA
>JAURLY010000265.1 GCA_030830945.1 Gammaproteobacteria bacterium
CATCTAGGAGAGGCGTGTCCGGACATGTTTGTGGAATTTCAGTGAAGGTTTTCATGAGCGCGGGAATTCTACATGAAGGCAGGGGACTAGTGGGTTCTCTCGACTATGAAATCTGCCAGTTGAGTTAAAAAAGAGCAATTTGTGAAACCGCCAAGCGCGTCTATGGCTTGGCTATGGGCTTCATGCAGTTTGCCCTTGGCTCCATCGATACCCAGAATAGACACATAGCTGGGCTTGTCGCGAATGGCATCGGCGCCCTGTTGTTTGCCCAGCGTATTAGTGTCGGCAATGCAATCCAGTATGTCATCCTGGATCTGGAAGGCCAGACCAATATTTTCCGCATAGGTTTTTAGAGTGGCTAATTGGTTCTTGTCTTCACAGCCAGCGGCACTGGCGCCCATGAGAACACTCGCACAAATCAGTGCACCTGTTTTCATTGAGTGCATTTGCATCAATGCATCCAGATCGGGCTTCTCGCCTACGGCTTGAAGATCGATCATTTGCCCGCCAGCCATGCCACTTGCCCCGGCGCCTTCGGCAAGAAGTCGAACCAGGGTTAGCTTTTGTGGCGGTTGTATGTTTTTGGCGTGCGTAAGTGTTTCAAAAGCCAATGTTTGCAAGGCATCGCCGGCGAGAATGGCTGTCGCTTCGTCAAATTGCTTATGAACAGATGGGTTACCTCGGCGGAGGTCGTCATCATCCATGGCCGGCAGGTCGTCGTGGATTAGAGAATAGGCATGGATCATCTCCAAGGCGCAGGCAGAGTTGAGGATTGCATCATTTTCCAGGGCAAATTCATCAAATACGTGAGCACTGGCAAAACAAAGCAGAGGACGTATTCGTTTTCCGCCGTTTAAGGTGGCATAGCTCATGGCTTGAAATAGCCGTTCGGCCTGACATCCCTCTTCGGGGTCCAATAGCTTTTTCAGGTGGGCGTCAACTCGCTGGATTACTGAGTGACTGAAAGATTCCAGGCTGTTTTGCCCCATTAGTCCGAACCTGAGGTGCTCGCAGGCAGGGGTTCTTCCGTAGTGACGCCGTTTTTTTCCATTAATACATTGATGCGCTGTTGAGCAACATCCAGGGCTGATTGGCACTCACGCGTCAGCTTTATGCCTTGCTCATAAGCCTGAAGTGACTGTTCCAGAGTCAAATTTCCTTTTTCCAGATCAGTCACTATATCCTCAAGCTCGGCGAGTTTCTTCTCGAAATCAGGCAGGCGTGAGGCGTTTTCTTTGCTGGGTTTACTGGTGGAATTGGCCATAGTTAAGAGGGAGGAACATTTGTCGCAAACCCTAAGGTATAGCCTATGTTCGGTCAATCTGAAATTCGTACAATTGTCATCTGGACAAGGTTAAAATGCGCAAGGATTGACACTAGGCTGGCATGGGTTAATATCACCGAAAGCTCTTGGGAGTAGACGTCTTCAACAGGTTTGGATTAAGTATCGGGAAGACATTGGGGTGTGAAGATGCACTCAGGGGAACTGCCCCCTCAAAGAAAACTCCAACTCAGCATTATTCACAGTGCAGTCACCAGACAAATTTCGTAAAAGCCCCAGCCTTGCAGCGGGGCTTTTTTGTTTGTGGTCTTCGACATGAAACGGGAGGCAGATATTAGATGGAGGCACAGATATTAAGACTAAATATCGCCGGCCAGCCAATCGAGTGGCTTAACTGGCAAGAGGCAGTGACCCTCTATGCTCGCGATATCGTTGCTTGGAGTCTGGGCGAGGTTGTCCGGGAAGTGCATGGCGGCATATGTCGAGCGACAGGTAACAGGTCATGCATTCAGGTGCCCAGTATTATTGCCAGCAGTGGCGAAAGACTGGCTAAGCCGCGAAGTACTTACCCGCTAAACAACAAAACCCTGTTTGCTCGCGACGAGCACCTTTGTATGTATTGCGGAAATCATTTCTCCGAGGCGGAATTAACTCGGGATCATATCGTCCCTTTGTCCCGCGGCGGTCAGGATATTTGGGAAAATGTGGTGGCTGCCTGTCGGCGCTGCAACCAGCACAAGGGAAATCTGGAATTACAGCATGTGGGGATGGAACTTCTGGCTATGCCTTACCGTCCGAATCTGGCTGAATATCTGGCGTTATTAAATGATCGCCGAATACGAGCTGACCAAATGGAGTTTCTCAGCTCACAGTTTTCCAAAAATTACCGTAAAGTCGCTTAGTAATATTAGCCATTTGGCTAAAACCTACCTTTGTTTTTAAAGCTAAGCATATTCTGTATTTCGGAGAGAAATACAGAATTGTGAATAGTAATTATTATCAATAAATTCAAAACTTTGTCATCTTTTGTTAAGTAAGCAGTAAAAATGATAAAGATATAAAAGAAAAAATTGATCTAGGTCTATTATATACATTACCTGCTCTGCTATTTTCCGTTCTCTGCACCTAGCAGTGCCAGCCACAAAAAAGCTAATAAACACTATAAACAGGCTCAGTAATGAATTTTTGTCATTATAAGAAGGGAGTACAGAATGCTATTTCTGGTTTTTTCCTTTCGCTTTTTTTAATTGTTTCTATACCTTCCGCCGCAATTTCCCAAACAACCATTCCCATATCGGCTGCGAACCGGGCGGCACTAGGTATAGAGACGGAATCGGTTCTTCCGTCAACAGCTTATGCGCGCACAACAGCAACTGGTGTGGTGATTGCGCCGGCAGGCAGCTCTTTTCCAATAACCAGCCCATTTAGCGGAGTGCTGGTCAAGCCGTTGGTATTTTCCGGAGCGAATGTCTCAAAGGGGCAAGAAGTCGCCCTGCTACATAGCCCTGAATATTCGACGGCCAAGGCTCAGTTGGTAACGCTTCGTTTAAATATGGTTCATAACCAGCACTTGTATGAAAGCGAGGAAGCTTTGTATGAACTAGGCTTGCGTTCGGAGTTGGAGCTAGATGAAGCCAAGCATGAAATGGAATCTGCAAGGCTCGAATTTTTAGCAATGGATGAACGGTTGTCTGCCGTTTTACCCGGCAATGCGCCTGGCAATTTTGTGCTAACGACCTCAGTGGATGGCGTGGTTAGTAATTTTTCTACACGGCAGGGCTCTGAAGTTAGTATAGCTAGCCCATTGTTAACTGTTTTTTCAGGGAGTAAATATTGGGCCAGCGTGCAAATTGCCGAGGTCGGTGCAGCACAAGTCTCGACAGGTACTGAAGTCCAGCTAAGCCAAACAGATACGTTGGGCACGGTTGTTTCAATAGAGCCCGAGATTGATCCGGTATCTCGTTCGTTGGAAGTTATTGTTGAGCTTCCAGATGATGGGCAATGGCGTATAGGTCAACTTGTTTCAGCGAGCTTCTTGTCAGAGGTAAGTCCGGGAACTCAAGCTTTGCCAGAACGATCAATTGTACGTATAGCGGGAAATACTTTTGTCTTTGTTGAAGTACCTTCTGGCTTTCGCTTGACGCCAGTCACTATTCAAACGCGATCTCGAAATATTGTCATAGTTTCTGGAGATCTTGCTGCGGGTGATCGGGTGGCAATTTCGGGATTGGCCGCCTTAAAAAATATTATCGAAGGAGCCTAGGCGCTCATGTTAGATCGTGTAATTGGGTTTTCATTAACCCAGCGAGCCTTGGTGCTTCTGGCGGCTGTTTTCCTGCTTGGTGCCGGGATAGCATCACTTACTCGCTTACCCATTGATGCGTTTCCAGAGATAGCACCCACCCAGGTAAAGCTGATCATGAAGGCGCCCGGAATGACACCGGAAGAGGTTGAATCGAGAGTCTTGCGCCCACTTGAGCTGGAATTATTGGGAATCCCCAACCAGACCATAATGAGGGCGACGGCAAAGTACGCTATCGCGGACATCACTATAGATTTTGAAGAAGGAACGGATGTTTATTGGGCGCGTCAGCAAGTTTCGGAGCGGCTGGTTACTGTGCAAGAAGAATTGCCTGACACAGTTGAGGGCGGCCTCGCACCAATCTCTACGGCACTGTCCGAACTGTTTATGTTTACCGTTGAGGGCGAAGACTACTCTTTGGAAGAGCGCCGTTCATTGCTCGACTGGCTGATACGACCCAGCTTGAGAACACTGCCAGGCGTTGCTGATGTCAATGCATTGGGTGGGCGTGTTCGTACTTTCGATATTGTTCCTGACGAGGCGGCTATGAGTGCCACCAAAACCAGCGTCGATGATATCTACCAGACGGTGATGATGAATAATCTCAACGATGGTGCTGGGCGCATCGATGAGGGAGAAGAAGCCATTGTTGTTCGCAGTATAGGCTCTGCCCAGACGAAGGCAGATATTGCCGCACTCGTTATTCGTGAAACAAATGGGGGGGTTTTGCGAGTTGGTGATGTTGCAGAGGTGAAGCTGGGGTCGCTTACTCGCTATGGATCTGTTACTAGCGATGGCTTGGGTGAAGCTGTTGAGGGCATTGTCGTTTCTTTGCGTGGCGCGGATGCCCGCATGGTTGTTGAGGGAGTTGAACAAAGACTGGAAGAGCTAAAGCCGAGCTTGCCAGAAGGTGTCAGCATACGTGTTTTCTATAACCGATCAGACTTAATCAACACTGCGGTTGGTACTGTCACACAGGCGCTCGTCCTGGCTGCTGTACTCGTCATTATGTTGCTTATCCTGTTTTTGGGAAATTGGCGTGCAGCACTGGTAGTGACCCTGATCTTGCCTTTTTCTGCCCTTTCAACCTTTCTTCTAATGTGGGCATTCGGTATTTCAGCAAACCTGATGAGTTTGGGGGGGTTGGCTATTGCTATTGGCATGATTGTGGATAGCGCAATTGTCGTTATTGAAAACACAGTAGAGCGACTTAAAAACACCAGAAAGCGCGACAAGCTTCATATTATGTATCGCGCGGCAACAGAGGTGTCCATTCCTACTGCATCGGGAACTCTAATCATCTGTCTGGTATTTTTGCCCTTACTTACTTTGCAGGGTTTGGAAGGCAAATTGTTTTCCCCAGTGGCTCTGGCAATTGTGTTTGCTCTTGGCTCCGCTCTTTTTTTGGCATTTACACTTATTCCAGTTTTTGGCTCTTTTCTTTTAGATACAAAGGACAGCCCGCAGGCGCCAATTATGAGAATGCTGACACCGCATTACGAACGACTGCTGGCGATGGCAATGCAAACCCCGGCGGCTGTCTACTCTCTAGCGGCCATTAGTGTTGTTTTGGCTGTGATTAGCTATACGGCACTAGGGAAAACATTTATGCCAACCATGAATGAAGGCGCTGTTGTGATGCAACTGACAGCCCTGCCATCGATTAATCTCTCACAAAGCGAGGCTGACGATTTGAGGGTTGAAGCCGCAATCATTGATCGAGTTCCTGAAGTGCAGCATGTCATCTCTCGAGTCGGTTCTGATGAGCTGGGTCTGGATCCAATGAGTTTGAATGAGAGTGATATGTTTCTGGAACTTGCGCCGAGATCGGAATGGCGAAATCAGGATATCGATTGGCTCGTGAATGAAATTAGGACAGTCATGGCCGACTTCGTAGGTATTGAGTCATCTTTTACCCAGCCTATCGACATGCGTGTTTCCGAGATGCTGACTGGTTCACGCGGTGATCTTGCGATCAAGATATTTGGTCCGGATGCCCAGACACTGGCTGATCTTGCGGGGGAAATAGAACAAATTATTGGCGAGGTTGAAGGCGCCACAGATGTCTTTACCGCCTCAAACGACATAGCAGAATATCTGCGTGTGGACGTTCACAGCGAGCGGGCAGGTATGTTCGGTCTTAGCGTTGTTGATGTTCAAAGGGAAATGCGTTCTCGCCTGGAAGGTGTTCTTGCAGGTGAAGTGATCGAGCCAGATAGAAGAACGCCCATCGTCATTCGAAGCGATCGATCCTATGCTAAGAATTTGCATGAGTTCAGTGATATCAGACTTGTTACTGATAATGGCCAGCAGGTTCGCTTATACAACGTCGCCGATATTGAACGTGCTGAAGGGCTGGCCAGTGTCGAGCGGGAAAATGGTTCCAGATATGCCGTCGTCGAGGCGTTTGTTTCCGGGCGAGATCTGGTCGGTTTTGTGGAGGATGCTCAAGCGGCAGTCGATGAACAATTACAGCTGCCAGCTGGATATCGCCTTGATTTTGGGGGTGAATTTGAAAACCAGCGCCGGGCTACGGCAAGGCTTGCGTTAGTAATCCCTCTGTCTCTGGGGCTGATTTTCAGTGTCATTTTTATGACCTTGCGCTCTTTGCGGCAAACCCTTTTGATTTTCTTCAATATCCCGTTTGCGATTGTGGGTGGCGTTATCACCCTCAGTCTTTCGGGTGAGTATCTCTCGGTGCCCGCTTCTGTCGGCTTCATCGCATTGCTTGGAATAGCGGTTCTAAATGGGCTTGTATTGGTGACCTACTTCAATGATTTACGAGCACTTGGAAAAGATATGCAAGAAACGGTTTTGCTGGGTGCTTCTCGACGCTTGAGGCCGGTCCTTATGACAGCGACAACTGCTGCATTTGGTCTGGCACCACTGTTATTTTCCACTGGGCCTGGTTCAGAAATTCAGAGGCCTTTGGCATTGGTAATGATAGGGGGCCTGATTTCGTCAACTTTGTTAACACTTTTCCTTCTGCCTTTGCTATATCGCCGTTTCGGGGAAGAAAAATCTTTTGAAAACTACAGTAAGGAAGCCCGATGGATTCGACCATACGCAAATTAACTCTGATCTGTCCGCAGGTTTTGCAGCCTACTTTTCTGGATATGCTGGATAACCTGGAAAACTTGCCTGGTTACACAATATTGAATGCGTTGGGGCGTGGTTCATCAATTGATCAGATGAATCA
>JAURLY010000266.1 GCA_030830945.1 Gammaproteobacteria bacterium
AAACCACACGTTAAATGGTCAGGTTACTTGGGAGTCGGGCTCTTTTTCTCTAACAACTGCTATCACTTGGCACTCAGGTTGGAAGAGTTCTGCACCTCCAGAAACTGTAAATTCAGGGACACAATTAGCTACTGAGAATTTGCTTAATAATATCAGTCTAAAAGATTATTTTTCTTTTGATATTAGCGCCAGAAAGACTTGGATTCTAAATAAATCGATACTCACTGCACGCCTGGACATAATTAATACAACGAATCGTAAAAATTCTGCAGGGATAGATTTTGATATTGAAGAACAATCTGGAATTTTAACTTTTTCGCCTCAAGGAGAAGTTCTTCTACCAATTACAACTACGGTTGGTCTTGAGTTAAGTTTTTAAGAAAAAATCTTCTCATTTCAGCCTTAAACATTCCTAATTTAACGCTAAGTCTGGTATTAACTTACACAATCTTTGCTACTAGGCTAAGATCAAGTTGCTTAGAACTTCTTTTATTTTATTGCTGCCACCTGAACATATTGACCATTTCCGGTATCATCACAGGCTTATAAGCTTAGAATAATCAATTTGCGTATATTGCTAGCTCCCTAGTCCTCTCCTGGGCACCACAGATATCTAGCCCTTTGATTCCCTTAGAGATTCCTTAATAGCTTTTTGAACTGTCACACACTTGGCACACAGGTGTAACACATGTTCATTCTCAAGAGAAGCCGAACCTATTACTTCAACAAACGCATTGGCTGAAGAATTCTGCGCCTGTCACTTCGAACCTCTGCCCTGCAAATAGCAAGGAAACGTGCGGCGAAGTTATTTCTAATTAGCAACTATTATCGATCAAGGAATATGGATTATTCTCAAATAAAGTCACTAGCACTCGAAGAAGCCGAGCGTATGCACTCGGAATGGCTGACAGACCACCTAAGTGGCGAAAGCTCATCTAATATGTACCTGTATGGAGAAGCTGAAGACGACGAAATCGAAGGGGTTCTGGCTTCAGAACTTCGCGAAAAGCTGATCAAAGGTGAAACTGCTTCTTAAAAAAGCCCATAGGAAAGATATGCCTCCTTGGGATCAACTCCTTCCAGTATTGCTTTGCGCACTAAATTTTCAGTGTTCATGACATCCTCCACTCGATCGACCGTTGATTGAGCTTCATTGGATGGAATGATGACCACTCCATCTAAATCTCCAAAAACGAAGTCGCCATTACTAATCTCCACCTCTCCAATTTTAATATTTTCACCAAAACTGTCGGGGACCCAGGCACCAACAACATCCCTAGGCGATTTATATCTGGCAAACACTGGAAACCCGAGATTCAGGATAAATTCAGAGTCTCTTGTACCACCGTCAACGACATATCCATTCACCCCTTTAAAATGAAGAGTTTCAGCAGAAAGCTCCCCCATATGAGCGATTGTGTGATCGTTGGGCTGACACACAACAACACTTCCTGAGGGAGCTTTGGATAGAAATTCGGTCCAGCGAAGCAGCGTCTCATGAGGATCCATATCAAGATCAAGATGCCCACTTACGGTAAACGCCTCGCCTGCGACTTTTTTTGACGGATCCAAAGGCGCTATCTCTGGCGGCAGAACACAGTTGGTTATTCCCTTTTCACGCAAAACGTCAAACACTGCACCGGAATAACAGCTCATTAGCCGTTTAGTTATGTTGTTAGTCATTTCCTACCTCCAATATCGACAACCTGTTTTTAAGCAACCTATTTAAGTCTTCTCTATCTCATCTGAGTGAGGAGAATATCCTGTTTGAGCATATACGCAGGCAACTCGAGCGTACTCACTCCCCAGCGTCTTATTTCCAGGATTTCACCGCTCTCATTTTCGTAGCCATACCCGTGAGTATCAAAAGTAATTACCTGCCCATAATGGTTTCCCAGATATAACTCACTGTGTCCACTCGCACTGGTAATAAAAGTTAGAAAGGGCTCGCTAGTAAAAATGGTTTTATATCTATCTTCCTTGCTCTGCTCTTTGGGAAGGAGCTTGATGCCGTCATTAAACTGAGCAATAAATACGCCATTGGCAGGGAGCTCAAAACCGAAGGTACTAAAAATATCCCGCAAACTGGTCGCATGGTTTCTGCCAAACCAACCGCCAGTCCAGTCATAGACATTATCCAGAAGCTTAAATGACTGCGTCACAACATTTTTGCGCGTGTAGGGCAAATACCCCGAATGTACATCCGCATCAGGAGCTAGCCAAGCGACCTCGGTTACAAACTCGCCATTAGTTTTCCTGACCGGAACCATAACCTGCCGCTGGCCATTATCATCAGTCTCCACCAGCGGAAGCCTGTCACCCATACGCAACCATCCCGATACGTAAGTTGCCTCATGACTTGCATAAAATGGAACCCTATCTCCAATGACGACGATAAAATTTTGCGCTTCACTAAAGCTTTTGGCTTTTGCCGCTGTAGTTAGGGCAACATCTTTGGACTCTATCCATCCATAACCCCTTTCAGAGAGCACCAGAAGATGGCCTCCACTTTTGGATTTGTGCAAGATCCTGATGGGGCTCCCGATTTTGACAACATCCAGATTCCACAGATCCCAACGGCTCTTGCCTGCTTGGGATAACCCTGTATGTTCCGGATGAATTGTGGGCACCATTTTTAAAAGGCTATTTTGAACCACTATCCCGGATGCCGGTTTTATCTCTGCTGGAAGAGCGCTTTCTGCGAACTCGCCCACCAGATCTTCAATTTGAGCTGACGAGTACTCTACGGCCAGACGATTACCGTATTGCCGCCCTTCCAGATGTTGTATTTGTCTGCGAACCAGATCTTTCACGGTGGCGGATATTTCGGATGGAGCTTGTGCGCCTATTTTTGGCATAACTGCTTCCAGCCCCGGTGACCTTACAAACTGTGTTATGAACTGCTCGGCCAGGTCTTCATCTAGGCCGGATACAAATCTGGGTATGTCCCCCATTTTTTGTTGATACGCCTCATTCATCTCCCGGATCTCTGCCAGATTCCGTATCACCTCGTCCGGGCGCTCCATTCTGGCCAGCCAAAATTCTACCGTTCTCATTTCCTTTAGGGTACCGGGTATCACGTCCGGCGCTCTAGGGTACAGCGACTGGCCAAGAAGGCCCTGAGCTTGCAACACAAGAATCGCCGCCAGCGCATACCCCTGCATTGCGCGCTTGGCACTTATCTTCCTGACTTGCGACATGACAAAGGCAATCAATGGGTCAAAAGATTCAGAAACAGTCTCTTGGCGACAACCGACGACTCATCATCCGACTGAAGATTTGCCGGTATGGTTAGTGTCGAGAGAATAACGTCTCCCTCACCCACCTGAACCTTGGCCAAGGCTGCCAATATCTCTTTTCTGCCCTGATGGCCAGCCGCGACGATTAGCTCTGTTCCCCAGTCATGCAGTCTGATGCCGCTTACCTGTCCATTCCTTCCAACAGAAGTTGTTTTATAGAAGCTCTGGTATTCCCAGCTCATTCCCTCGGCCTGAGGCAGGCCATCCAGATAATCACTCTTGCCGACAAACAAACGGCCCTGACCATTCCATACAACGATCCCGTCCTGATCTTCTCCACTCTCTGCTGCATTGAAAGAATGAATAGAGGGGCGGCCTTGTAAAACATCGTCGATGGCGTTGGCAAAGTGATCCGCGTTTTGAAGAACAATGAGTTTTGTGCCGCTTTGCACACGCTCCATCAGGTTTGTCACCACGCCTTCACCAATGTCTTCATAGGTGTGACTACCCACAATGATGACGTCCAGATCTTCATTAGAGGGGCGAAAGTCGATTGCGGCGATACCTCGCTCGTTCTCCAGGAAGTCCTTAACGATATCGTCATTTTCAATTACGGCATATCTGCCTGACAAAGCCGGGGCATCCCCAAGGTCGACGGC
>JAURLY010000267.1 GCA_030830945.1 Gammaproteobacteria bacterium
CCTGCATGCCAGAAAAACATCGAAACCCTGAAGAAACATCATATCGCTATATTTGGTCCCGGCAGCGGGGAGCAGGCATGTGGTGACATAGGCGCAGGTCGAATGCTGGAACCATTGGAGTTGGTTGACCTGCTTGCTGCATCGTTCGAAAAAGGACCACTCTCAGGCAAAAAGGTCCTGATCACGGCAGGGCCAACACGTGAAGCTGTCGACCCAGTACGTTATCTGAGCAATAACAGCTCTGGCAAAATGGGCTACGCGCTGGCACAAGCGGCGGCCGAAGCCGGTGCTGAAGTCGTTCTGGTTAGTGGGCCCGTATCCCTGCCAACGCCTGTGCGAGTAAAGCGGGTAGATACACAAAGCGCCATGGATATGCTTCAGGCGGTTAACAAAGAAATACCTACTACGGATCTTTTTATCGCCTGCGCTGCCGTCGCTGACTACCGGGCAGAGCATATAGCTGAACAAAAAATCAAAAAGACAGGCGACCGTTTAACGCTCGAATTGGTCAAAAATCCAGACATTCTCGAAACCGTCGGGCAAATGGATTCCCGCCCTTTTTGCGTTGGCTTTGCTGCTGAATCGGAAAATGTTTTAGCCAATGCCCGAACAAAACTACTCCGAAAAAAAGTTGACCTGATTATTGCGAACGATATTTCCCGCCCTGATATTGGCTTTGGACAGGATGCAAACGAAGTTAATTTGATAAGTGCATCGGAAGAAATAAAAATCCCAAAAATGGATAAAAAAATTCTCGCCAGGCAATTGATTAAGGAAATCCGTCAACGCTGGCTTGGAGGGAATACCGGTTGAAACAACCTTTTTCCAGGCAGGTTTTTCGTGGCAATGATATTCGCGGAGACGCTGTCGGCGAACTTACAAACCAGTTTGCTTCGGCACTGGGCGCTGCCTTTGGAAACCGGGTAAAAACTCTGGGTGAAGACCGGGTGATTATTTGCCGGGATGCACGCCATAGCAGCCCTCGTCTGCACGCTGAACTTGCTTCCGGCCTGAAATCTCAGGGCCTGAAAATTCAGGATTTGGGCATAGGCCCAACGCCATTGCTAGGTTTTGCACTGGCAACTTCTGACAAAGCTCAAAGCGGAATTATGATAACGGCGAGTCACAACCCAAAGCATCAGAATGGTTTTAAGTGTGTTCTGGGTGGCAAACCATTATATGGCGACGATCTGGCCTTGCTTCGACAAGAAATGATGCCGAATACTTACCCACCCGCTAAAACAATACCACTAGATACAATAGCCGATTATCTGGATAAGTTAAAAGCCGACATTCCCTCACTATCAGGGATAAAAGTGGTAATAGATGGAGCAAATGGTGCCGCTGGACCTTTGGCGGAACAGGCGCTCAGGCATCTGGGTGCGGAGGTTATCACCCAATTCTGCCAACCTGACGGGGATTTCCCCAATCGTTCGCCTGACACCAGCAGGCCAGAAAATCTGGACGTACTGTGCCAAAGAGTATTGCATGAGGGAGCTGATGTTGGCATCGGCACTGATGGCGATGGTGACCGCATGGTAGCGGTCACCAATCAAGGAAGATTGCTGGATGCCGATGACCTTATTCAGCTGTTCTCTTCTGAGATACTTAAAACCAAACCCGGAGCTAACATCGTTTATGACGTTAAATGCTCCACGAGAATTGCAAATGAAATTAGTCGACTAGGCGGTGTTCCCCTGATGGAACGTTCCGGAAGAAGCTTTATACAAACACGCTTAATTCATTCTGGTGCTGCCATGGGTGCAGAGTACAGTGCGCACTATTTTTTTGCGGATCGCTGGTATGGTACAGATGATGGTATCTATGCTGCCTGTCGTTTATTGGAGATCTGCAAACATTCTGGTCAGTCCCTGGAGCAATTATGCCCGCCAGTTTCTGGTAAAGTGGCGACCGGCGAGATCTACCTGCCTATTGCCGAGGACAAAAAATTCGGCATGGTGGATGAACTGCTCAAACAGAAAGCTTTCGATATCAAGGGAGAGTCACCTGAAATCATTACGACAGACGGACTAAGACTCGAATACGCTCGGGGCTGGGCACTGGTAAGGGCATCAAATACCTCGGCTGCTTTAACGCTTAGATTTGAAGCTCTATCCGAGGCATTTATGACAGATCTAAAAGCGAAGATGTGCCAACTTTTGGATACACTGCCCACCAAAATTGACACCAAGACCGTACAGGCGAGTTACTAGGAGCCAAAATAATGTCGCTTGATTATGAACAATCCAAACAGTTCGCTTCGGTATTAACCGAGGCTTTGCCGTACATCCAGAAATTTACTGGAAAAACCTTTGTGGTCAAATTTGGCGGCAATGCCATGGTTGACGATCAACTGAAGACCAGTTTTGCGCGCGACATCGTGCTGATGAAGCTGGTTGGCATAAATCTCATTGTCGTTCACGGTGGCGGCCCCCAAATTGGCAAGTTACTTGAAGAGCTCAAAATCGAAAGCCATTTTGTCGAAGGCATGCGTGTTACCGATAGCGCTACCATGGATGTCGTTGAAATGGTTCTCGGCGGTACAGTCAACAAAGAGATAGTCAGCCTGCTCAATCAGAATGGAGGCCAGGCTATCGGTGTAACAGGCAAGGATGGCAACCTGATTCGAGCTCGCAAGATGACAATGACTAAAAAAGGTCCCGAGGTTGATGCCCCCGAAATTATCGATCTCGGCCATGTTGGTGAAGTTTCAGCGATTAATGTGGATATGCTCAAAATGCTGGCCGAGGGAAACTACATTCCGGTCGTTGCACCTATCGGTGTTGGCTCAGACGGACAGAGTTACAACATCAATGCGGATCTGGTCGCCGGAAAAATCGCCGAGGTCACTGAGGCTGAAAAATTGATGCTACTGACCAATGTTGCCGGATTGCAGGATAAGAATGGCGAGGTCCTGACAGGTTTAACCACCAGCAAGGTCGATGAGCTAATTGCAGATGGCACCATTCACGGAGGCATGCTGCCAAAAATCCAGTGTGCGCTCAGTGCGGTTAAGTCGGGCGTTAAGTCGGCACATATCATTGATGGGCGAGTACCTCATGCCTGCCTGCTGGAAATTTTCTCCGACACTGGTGTCGGCACTTTAATTACTAATCATTAGTCTTTGCAGAACGCAGGAATGAGCGAAACGAAACAAACTCGCGGTAACCGCAAACAGGAAATCCTTGAAGCACTGGCTATGATGCTGGAGTCATCACCCGGCAACAAAATCACAACTGCCGCTCTGGCGGCTCAAGTAGGCGTATCAGAAGCTGCCCTGTATCGACACTTCCCCAGCAAGGCAAAGATGTTTGATGCCCTTTTGGACTTTACCGAAGAGGCTATCTTTTCCCGAGTTACACAAATCACCAGCAGCTCACAAGGCGCCAGGGAGCAGTGCCGACTGATTCTTGAAGTCACCCTGCAATTTGCTGAAATGAACCCAGGGATTTGTCGCATTCTGACCGGCGACGCACTGGTAGGTGAGCATGAGCGTCTAAAAAAACGCGCAAATCAAATTTTGTCCCGATTGGAAACCCAATTAAAACAGCTGCTCAGAGAAGCCGAGATCAAGGAAGGCCTGCGGACCAGGAAACCTATTGGTGTCTGCGTTGATCTAATGGTCACGCATCTGGACGGCCGGCTTATTTCGTATGTCAGGTCAGGTTTCCAGAGAAAACCCAGGGAAAACTGGGAAGACCACTGGCAACTGATTGCCGACTCGGTCTTCATTTAATTTGTATCTAACGGTGTTCCGAGTTTTGTAGAACAGCAAAGCGATCTTTTTTTTGCTCATACTCCTGTTCGGTACTGAGCAAATCCTGCTCCCTTCTCTCCAGGGCAGCTCGCAGTCCGGCATCGGATTCTTCCAACTCAGCAATATGATCCATCGTTTCCTGGGGCACTTCGCGCTCCCGATCAGTCAATCTTTTCACTTCTGCCTGACTGGTTTCCATTTCTTCGTTAAGAATACGTATATCCGCTCGAATATTGGCAATCTCGGCTTTGAGTCCAGCTGTTTTTCTCTCTAAATGCGCCTGTATTTCATCTACAAAGCTATAGCTGGCGAGCAGTATTTTGTCTTCAGGAGATAGATAAACCACATTGGCAGCTGCATCTACTTCCTGCGGCTCAACTTTTTGCAACAGCTTTCCCGTTCCCGCATCAAGAATTTCATATCCCTTGCCTGCGTACTCTGGTGGTACGGTGCTGTTCATGACAACACTGCCATTTTCATCTTTATAGCGGTACAAATACTGCGCAAAAGCGGCGTTTGCGGCCATACAAAGCATCAGGGTGATACAAATTTTAGTGCAGAAGTTAGCCAAGCGTTTTATCTCCGGTTAACTACTCGCCCCATACTCTTCCCTGTAGTCATCAATCGCTTGAAGCAACTCCCTGTCACCTTGTTGGGCAATGTAGGTACGTATATGTTCCAACCCTATAATACTAATAACTGGAAACCCGAACATTTCCTTAAGTTCACCTATAGCAGATCTGTGACCTGTGGCACCTCTTTCCTGTCGATCAAGTCCTATCAGAACTGCCCCGATACTGGCTTCGGTCCCTTCCATCATTTCTATGACTTCCCGAATAGCCGTACCCGCAGTAATCACATCATCAACTACCAGCGCTTTTCCTTTCAGATCTGCGCCAACCATAGTGCCGCCTTCACCGTGATCCTTGGCTTCTTTACGGTTGAAACAGTAGGGAAGATCAATCTGATGCCTTTCGGCCAAAGCCGCCGCGGTAACCGCAACCAGGGGGATGCCTTTATATGCCGGACCAAATAACAGGTCAATGCTTACTCCCGAGTCGACGATTGCATCTGCATAGCATCCACCCATGACTGCCAGGGCTTTTCCCGAATTGAAGTTTCCGGCATTAAAAAAGTACGGGCTTTTACGCCCCGATTTGAGTGTAAATTCCCCAAAACGAAGAACCTCATACTCCAGAGCCAGATCAATAAAACGCTTTTGGAAATCTTTTAACTCGGACATGGATTCCCCCAAAATTTATTGCGCTAGCGCCATTTTTTGAATTTTGACAATTTCAGCAATGCCCTGGGTTGCCAAGTTAAGCATACCCTGCAGCTCATCAGCCGAGTAAGTCCCGTCTTCTGCGGTGCCCTGTATCTCGATAAAGCCACCCTGTTCGTTCATGACGACATTCATATCAGTACCGGCGGTTGAATCCTCCGCGTAATCGAGATCGAGCACGGGTTCGCCATGAAAGATGCCGACAGATATCGCTGCCACAAATGATTTTAACGGGGATTCCGATATTTCTTTTTTGCGCTCAAGCCCGTTAAGCGCGTCAATTAGGGCAACGCAGGCGCCGGTTATTGATGCTGTCCGGGTGCCCCCATCAGCTTGAATCACATCACAGTCTATGTGAATGGTTCGCTCACCCAATTTCTCCATGTCGAGCGCGGCCCTAAGAGAGCGTCCTATTAAGCGCTGGATTTCCTGGGTTCGACCCGACTGCTTTCCCCGGGCAGCCTCACGCTGCATACGAGATCCAGTTGACCTGGGAAGCATGCCATATTCTGCGGTTACCCAGCCCTGGTTTTTTCCTCTAAGAAAACGAGGAACCATGTTTTCCACTGACGCAGTGCAAATCACTTTGGTATCACCAAATTCAACCAGTACAGAACCTTCTGCATGATGGGTAAAATTGCGGTGAAGACGAATTTGCCTGAGCTGGTTTGGACGGCGGCCACTGGGTCGTTGCATTAAAAATCCTGTAATCTGTAATATGTTTTAGGGCTCGGCATTATAGACAATTGTGGCCAACTCTTTTTAACTGATGCAAAGGCACTGCTTTTGCCTCAATGGGAGACAATCACATGCTAGTATGCCTGCCATTTTCTGAATGAGATTGAATATATGCCTTACAGCATGACCGGGTTCGCCCGCAGTGAACAGAAATGTGACTGGGGCTCGATTTGCTGCGAAGTAAAATCTGTCAATCACCGATTTCTGGACATCTATTTCCGTATGCCTGATAGCCTGCGCGAATTTGAATTGGATCTCCGCAACCAGATTAAGAATTCTGTCTCCCGGGGAAAAATTGAATGCAGCTTCCAGTTGCAGGTCAACCCCGGGAAAGCCCAGGGACAAAGTTATGACTCTGAGGCAGCAAAGGCTGTTATTGAGGCTGCTGAAACCCTTAGTGGGTATATCCAAAATCCCGCATCAATTAACCCGTTGGATGTCTTAAAAATGCCCGGCGTATCAAGCTCAGTTCAAATCGAACCAGCAGAACTGTTTGAAGCGGCCAAGGCCGCACTCAGTGAAACTCTGGCACAGCATCAGCAAATGCGTTTGCGCGAGGGCAAGGAAATGGCGCGCGTGATTTTGCAGAGGATAGATGCCATAGCGGAGCAAGTAACCATCGTTAAAACCGTTGTTCCTGAGATTCGGGACGCGCTTAAACAGCGATTGCTGGATCGGCTGGAGCAACTAAAGGTGGATGCGGACCCTGATCGACTGGAACAAGAGCTTATCTATCAAGCACAGCGCATGGATGTAGATGAAGAGATCGACCGGCTGGAAACTCACATGCAGGAAGCGAGAAATACCTTAAAAGAAGATAAGCCCATTGGCCGACGCCTGGATTTCCTTATGCAGGAATTTAACCGCGAGGCAAACACTCTTGGCTCAAAATCCCAGGCCATTGAATCCACCAATGTATCAATCGAACTCAAAGTCTTGATTGAGCAAATGCGAGAACAAATCCAAAATATCGAATGAAGTTCTACATCATTCTTCAGGCTTCAAGTTTTTAGCTATCTTACTGTAAATAAAGTATTTTTTGTTCATTTCTGTTCTGTCTTGTTTGTGGCCGCCCTTACTTTATAATGTACCACTAGATGTACCACTAGATGTACCACTACTATTTAGTGGTACATATGGAGACATATGGGAAAGCTTAATGATGCTCAAATAAGGGCTTGGATACGCTGTAAGGAACATTTTGAGGGTCGCTCCGATGGTGGAGGGCTGACTCTCCGATACCCAGAAACATTCAAGTTTCCTGCTTGGCGATATAGATACAGTATCGGGGGGAAATCCCGTGTAATGGATTTAGGTAGCTACCGAGATATTGGGTTAGCTAAAGCACGTGAGCTTGTGCAAGAGCTAGCAGCGAAGGTTGTTCTGGGTATAGATCCCAAAATTGAAAAAGCAGATAACCTTCATCATTCAATAGCCCGCCACGAAGCAAAGCGGCGGACAGTTCAAACATTATGCCAGTCTTACTTTGACACGCGTACTGTCAAGACTGCCCATATTGAAAAGGCTCGAGTTACAAAAGATATTCTTCCAGTAATTGGGAATCTTCCGGTTGACGAGGTAAATGCTGGGCATATTCAGCAGATTCTCTCTCGTGTGAAGAAACGAGGCGCTCGAACCACAGCGAATAAAGTTCTCAGACACGGAACTAAGATA
>JAURLY010000268.1 GCA_030830945.1 Gammaproteobacteria bacterium
ATTGCCTCGGCAGCTTTCTGGATTCCATCTTGGCTGCGAGCGACCAGAGTGACTTCGGCGCCAGCCTGAGCCAAGGCTGCCGCTGCTGCCAAACCAATCCCGCGGCTTGCGCCAGTGATTAGGGCACGTTTTCCTTTGAGTTCGAAGCTGGGTGTCTTGGGTAGATCTGTCATTGCGCTCTGTATTATTTAAAAAAAGAGACAGCCGTGTTGTAGCTTTTTGGCGAGATTATACTAAGCTGTACGGAGCATACTAGCTTATGCCACTAGAAACTAAACAGGGGAAGAAATTGAACTCCAATAATAAAAAAAAGTTGCGTTTTCTGATTAATGGAGCGAGCTTATATATAGCCTGTTTGCTTGTTTGTATTGGCGTAAGTTCGAATCTTCATGCTTCGGAGATGATTGATTGCCCCTCTAGGGAATCACCATTTTCCCTGGATTCACCTTTTTTCCATATTCTGGTGAGCCCCAAAGCCAGGCAGGTGGTGAACGAGCAGTTGCCGGGTTTTCTGGATAGTCTTCAAGGCGACTACAAGCGAGTAGATCCCCCCACCCCCGAGCTAAGATCTACTTATAGTCTTACTCGATCTGTGGCGATGGTGGGTAGGAGTAATCAGCTTTCTGATGTCCAATTACAGGACCTCAACCAGATGCTTTCTTCGCTTAACATTACTGACGCTGATCGCAGGGCGCGCTGTGCCACCTATGATGCCAATTTGACTGAGCTGGATATTCCCGAAGCAGATAACCGTATTTTGGTTTTTAACAAGGTCGTAGGTTTTCACCATGGTCCCGTGGTTGGTGCAGGTACCAAAGCAATCCAGAAAATCGCCAATGAACTTGGTTGGGGGGTGACCGTTACTTCATCCGCCGGGGTTTTTACGCCAGAGATACTTGGCCAGTATGATCTGGTCGTCTGGAATAATAACTATGGCGATGCGCTCACTTTGAGCCAAAGGGAAGCGTTTAAAGAATATATTTCCCTGGGTGGTGGTTATTTGGGTATTCATGCCGCCGGGAATTACTGGTTCAATATTTGGCCTTGGTACAATGAAGTGTTGCTTGGTGGTGCCCGATCAATTGGACATCCAATGGAACAGCACCAATTTCAGGAAGCATATGTAGAGGTCGAGTCCACTGCGGGAGGAATAGGCCATGAACAAATGCCAGGCTGGACCCTATTGGAAGAATGGTACTCCTTTGCTACTAGCCCACGGGCTAATGGAGTCACAGTTATTGCTAATCTAGATGAGTCCACTTACCAGCCGCTTAGATGGGCAATGGGAGAGGATCACCCCATAGTCTGGTCGAGTTGCGTAGGCGATGGTCGTGCACTTTACACGGCAATAGGCCATCTGCCTGAGGTCTATTCGGACCCGAATTACTCAGCCTTGTTTAAAGACGCCATAGTCTGGACTGCAAACCCTGATAGAACGCAGTGCCAACCATAGTAGTGCAGGTTTTAGCTCCGTTCAGTTAACAGGGTCTTCTTCCAGAGCACTTCATTGGCCGCATTCAAATGAGTAACGGTCAGAGACTGATCGTCTGGGTTGATATCGGCCAGTCCGTAAAACTGAAAGCCCTCTGCCGGTGACCGGTTGGGCGCCATGCCTTCAGGAATACCGCGGAAAACCTCCTCGGGGCCGAAGGTGTTATCGAGAATTCCGGGGCCAAAAGTGCCCGCATGCAGTGGCCCGCTGACAAACTCCCAGAAAGGCGTAAATTCCTTAAACACAGCTTTTTTTGGAGAGTAGTAATGGGATGCACAGTAATGGACGTCCGCTGTAATAAAGTGGACGTTGTTAATCCCTTGCCTATGCACAAAGCTCAATAAATCGGCTATTTCAAACTCGCGTCCAAGCGGGGGGCCATCGCCGTTAGCACCGTTTTCGAACATCTCTGGTCCATCGGCCACAATCAACCCGACTGGCATGTCTGAGCAAATAATTTTCCAGGTGGCAGTGGAGCTGGAAAGCGCCTGTTTTAACCATCGCAGCTGTCGGTCGCCCATAAAAGCGGTTTCCGGTGTCTGCTGTGTTTGGCGATTTCGAGAGTTTGGCCCTCGGTAAGATCGGAGGTCCAGAAAGAAAAGTTCAAGTAATGGGCCGTAAGAGACCTTTCTGTAAATACGATCAGGGCGCATGGCGGTGTTTGCAACAGGGTTGCATTCGAACATGGCTCGCTGTGCGCGGGCAGCCAGAAGGGATGCGCTTTTTGTCGAGTAACGATCATCCTCCAGAATTTCACCTGGATACCAGTTATTTACCACCTCATGATCATCCCACTGGTAGTAAACTGGAACTTCAGCATGAAAACGGCTGAAGTGATCGTCCAGATAGTTGTAGTAATAATTATCACGGAAATCCTGGGAAGATTCCGCCACGCGGGTTTTGGCCTCAATCAACTCATTTCTCCAAAGGCTACCATCGTCCAGGGTAACGGTTTCCTGAATGGGGCCGTCGGCATAAATTTGGTCGCCGCTATGAACAAAAAAGTCTGGTTTTTGGCTGAGCATGGCTTGGTAAATCTTCATGCCGTCGCGCGCTCTATCAATTCCCCAGCCTTGGCCTGCCGTGTCTCCGGACCAGCAAAAACGAATCGGCTTATTAGAAGACATTGAAGTACTGCGAAAGCTGCCCGACATAGCTTCGCTCAGGAGGCCCGGGGATTCCAGGCTTTCTGCCTCAAGGCGATAATAGTACTGGGTTTCCGGTTTTAAACCGTCGATAACCGCCTTGGTATTAAAATCATTTTCTGGCAGGCCGAATCCGCCGGGATAGGTCAAACTGTTTTTGAATTCAGGATTGTCAGCAAAAGTAACTCGCAGTTGCGCGGGGCGATCAGTACGAGTCCAGAGCACGGCGTTAGCATTCGTGACGTCTCCACTCGCACAGCCAGTATTTAACTGTGGTCGGCTGGCTGCCCTGCTGATGGATGGCGCGGTCAGGCTAGTGGAAGCTAGCAGACTGGCGCCCGTATTTTTGAGAAATTTGCGGCGTGACCGCGCTTTTATATCTGACATGCTGTCTCCCCAGTTTGGCGAAGTGAGAATCTTTTTTATAAAGCACAGACTGTTGGGAATCTTATTCCCAATTTCACAGGAAAGCATCTTTGTGTAGATCGCTCTGCAAACTGGTGCTAAACCCGCTTTTCCTAATTGCTAGATATCATCTATATCATTGAGGAAGCTATTGGATTCAGCAATGATAGTCGCTTATGAAAATCATCTTGAGAAGGTTACATATTTCGTTATGAAGTAAGAACCCAAGTTAGGTTTCTTGTTGCCGTTTTGAGCATTATTAATGAGGGACGATTCTGGACTGGGTTCAGAAAGTTGTGGATCTAATTGAGAAAGAGCGAAGAGGAAATGAATGTCAGGGGAGAGCACTAGAGCGCGTATTATTTGCTGAATCTAGGACGAGGCCGACGAGCATTTACCGGAAATAATTGACACCATAAAAAAGCAAAAATTAAGCTTTGTGATAACCGGCAATCACAATTGAATCAGGAGGTTAAAAGTATTGATTCGAAATAGAGGGTAATATTGAAAAATAAGTACGCTTGTGAGCGAGCTTTATGGGAAATATACAAATTAAATCTATTCGTATCAATGCATCGTATATACGGGCCTTAGTTAAAGGATTTCAGCCATGAAAGAAGAATCATATCCCAGGCTAAATGGCGTTGCCCCTGCCGCGTCAACGCAAAACCAAATGCGGTTGCCCTGCCGTGGCTGTCCCAGCAATTGCAGACACTATTCAATATGTGATGGCCGGCCATGGAGAACGTTGAATCGAGAGAATACAGTTCCGAGACAATCCCCTCCTTGAATTCAAGGTTCCTTCCTCACCATCTTCTATGATAATACGGAAGTATTTGAATCCTTAGCGAAAGGTTGGTCAGATGGTATGTTGGATTTTATTTTACGACGGTGTTGCCTGGTTTTTCGTTGGTCATCGAGCCAATCATGGACTAAGCCGCAGATTTAGTTTTTAGCTGCCTCGCGAGATAAGATTTTGAGAAAGAGGCTGTTAAACCGCCAGTAAAATACTTGTCGGCTAAAGTAATAATAATATGAAAAAACCCCCACTTAATGGTGAGGGTTTTTTCAGGTAGGGTTACGAGCTATCGGGGTTTTCTTATTTATTGCCTTGGCTGAGGACAGCTTCGTAGGGAAATTCCGGTAGTTGAGAAATTTCTAGGGCAAAATCTACGAAGGTTTTTGAAGCGAAAACACCATACTCGAAACTCCCATTGAATGGCAAAGATATCCTAGTATTTTGTGGGGTAAAAGACCCAGTAAATATTCCCTCAACGCCATTATCATTGGGTACTTTTGAGAAGATGTGGTAGGGCTCTTCGCCAGGGTTGTTTGCCTTATAAACGTTAGAGGAAAGGGCTTTAAGAACCTTAGTAGTTCCAAATTCTATAACTTCGAACGGGCGCGATTCCCATATGCTAAGTGTAGGATTCCCGCTACAGCCATTATCACCTGCATCAGCATATTCCATAAACCCCTGCTTTGTTGCTGTCGAATAGGAAGCTACGCGGAAGGCAGTGTTGCAACCACTTCCAATGTAGGAGATTCTGTCGTCGGTATGTGATGAGATAAAGTTCTCGACAGATTGAGTTAAGCTTTGATCGACGTATCCAGTCCAGTCACCAGTTGATCCATACATTTCATAGAGACCACCTGATTCGTTTTCAGGAACAGACTTGGTGTAATCATATACGTAGGATCCTGAAGGAAGTTTAGCTTCCCGATCACAACCAGGTATGACAGACCCACCGTCTAAGCATATGTCTGGCATAACGTCTTTAATAGTTTTACCGGAAACATCTTTTTGGATAAAGCAAAGCTCCTCTACAGCTTCGGAGTTGTTATAGAACGTTGCACAGTTCTCATCGAGAATGAGACCGCTACTCTCGAGATCTATCTCACGTACCCAC
>JAURLY010000269.1 GCA_030830945.1 Gammaproteobacteria bacterium
GAAGGAAATGCTTGAGCAGCATGAGGACATTGATACCGATCTCATCATCATGGTCAATCTGAATAAGTTTGGTGCCAGTTCAATCGATTTCTTTATTTACTGCTATACGAAGACAACCAACTGGGCTGAATATCACGCGGTTAAACAGGATGTTTTGTTCAAGGTTGAAAGCATCATTAGTGAAGAAAATGCTGAAATTGCATTCCCAACCCAAACGCTGCATGTGGCGCCAGTGGAAATATTGGCTTCACAAATTAATGAAAAGTCAGATGCCAAGAAGTGAATTCGGGACTAACCGGTTTAACTTCAGGTTAGGGATCGCCAGCATTAATGGCTGAATTAGAGAAACCTGCAGAAAATCTTCACGCGCCAAAATATTGGGGGACCTGGTTGGGACTTGGCATTCTTCGTGTGCTTGGTCGCTTGAGCCTTAAAAACCAGGTTCGGGTAGGCACGGTTATTGGTCATTTGGGTTACTGGCTGATTGCCCGCCGCCGAAAGATCACAAAAGTAAATATTCGCCTTTGTTTTCCCGAACTAGATGCCAATGAGCAAAAAAAATTGGCGAAAGACTGTGTTGTACAAAATGCCATTGGTCTGATCGAAACAGCGAGAGCATGGTTTGCTGATCCGGCAACAATTGACGCCGAGATGGAAGTGGTTGGTTTTGAAAATGTCCAGCAGGCATTAGAACAGGGGAGAGGGTTGCTGGTCATTGGCGGGCACTACTCGACACTGGATATTGGCTGTCTGATTACCTCCAGGTTGCTGGATGAGTTTTATGGAATGTATCGACCGCAAAAAAATGCCCTGATGGATAAGACCATGCGTGAATCGCGTTTGCGATTGGGAAAGATCATCGATCGCCGGGACATGAGGACAATTGTCAGGGCGCTCAAAGGTGGAAAATTTGTCTGGTATGCGCCGGATCAGGACTATGGCCCTGAAGTTTCTGTGTTTGCGCCATTTTTCGGTGTTCAGGCCGCTACCATTAAAACCACAACGAAGCTGGCTCAAATCAATGATTCGCCGGTCTTGATTACTTCCTATCACCGGAAAATGGACAATTCAGGTTATGTCATGCGATTTGGCCCGGTGTTAAAAGATTTCCCAACAGGCGACGAAGTTGTAGATGCGTCGCGAATAAATCACGAGTTGGAAAAAGAGATCAGGAAGTATCCAGGGCAGTATATGTGGGTGCATCGAAGATTTAAGACTCGCCCACCTGGGGAGCAGGGGTTTTACCAGTAGAAATGTGGCAAGTAAAAGCTAGGCTGCTGCCTGTCTTTTGTATAGAGGGTAAAGACTACGTTCTTCTTGCTCAAAACGCTCACCTAGCAATTTGCGGAGTTTGGTGATTTCAGTTTCACAAGCATAAATAAGTGCAGGGGTTAATTGCCCACTGCCATAGGTGTCATGGAATGACTTTACCTGCTTGCTTATTTCTTTCATCTCCAGGCGCATATTTTCGGCCAGCTTTTTTTGATCGCTACCCTGAGGCAGGGATATTCTTAGATAGAGATAAAGTTTGAGGTTTTCAGCCATAATGTGTGACTGGAAACGCCCTTTGAATAGTTTAATTTCGCTATCGAAATCGTCAATTTTGAAATGAGCCAGAAATCGACGGCTGTTATCCAGCCCGTCCAGTAAAAGCTTGTGTTCATCTGAAAGCAAATCAATCAAGTGAACCTGATAGGCTGCGCCCTATTCGGCTCGTGAGATGCTGTGCCCGCTTGCTTAAACATAAGAGACTCAAAAATTTTAGTCTGCAAATCGTATATTTGCTTACGACATGATCAATATCTATATATAAAAATTGAGAACTGGTCGATGCTTAATAAAAATAAAGCAGAAGGATATGCTTCCTTTCTCTCACTATTGCGCCGACTCTGGTGCTGAAACCAGCCTTGGTAGTTTTAACTTGAGTTTATTAGCTTTGAGTATTTCAGCTTCATTCCGCAGATCTGAGTGAATGACGGAGTTTTCTTCCAGCCATTTTTCTGGAAATGATAGCTCTATCTGGTTCTTTTTGATGAGGGCGTTAATTGAAGGCCGGGCGTCATCAAGTCGCCGGATAGTCAAACGTACGGCAATACGCAAGATAGCTACCATTAGGACTAATGTTTTCTTGTTATAAAGAGTGAAGTCAGCAAAAGCCTTGCGTTTAAATCCTTTGCGGTAATGTTTGAGAAGCAAAGCCAGAATGTCCTGTTCTTCTCGCGAAAACCCGGGCAGTTCGGTATTGCCAATAATGTAGGACGAGTGTTCCTGAATGCCGCGGCGATTAATGTGAAGTCCTATTTCATGCAGCTCTGCGGCCCACTCAATAATTTTCTCTGCTTGCAGCCATTCCTCGGTTTTTTCCTCTGCTTCAATACCCTTTAAAAGATCTTTTGCCGTTTGTTTAACCCGCTCAACTTGTGCGCCATCTATGTCATAACGTACAGCAAGACTGCGAATGGTTCGTTCGCGAATATCTTCATGCTGCATTCTTTCAGTTAGTTCGTACAGCACACCTTCGCGAAGAGCTGATTCGCTAAGGGACATTTCTTTGATATCAAGCCGCTGAAAGATCGCCTCCAGTATGGCAACACCAGCAGGCATTACTGACCGGCGATGTTCTTCAATTCCTGTGATTTGATCTACGTGGCCTAGTGCGATCATCTCATTGCGTATCTGCTCGAGCATCTCTGCCCGGATAATACCGTCGAAGCTACCGTGGTTAGCCTCCCAATACTGGGCAACTGATTTGGCCGTACCGGAACAGCCGATTGCTGATTCCCAGCCCGTATTCTTGAACCGACGATCAATAATTTCCAGTCGCTGTGATGCTGCCAGCTCACACGCTCTAAAGGCTTTTTTACGGATTTTTCCATTGGCAAACCAGCGTTTGGTATAGGTAACACACCCCAGTGGCAAGCTGGCTAGTTGGAGAAGGTTAAATTGCTCGCCGATAGAGAACTCTGTACTGCCGCCACCAATATCAATGATTAAGCGGCGACCTTCCAGATGCGTGGTATGAGCAACCCCTTGGTAAATTAGTCGGGCTTCTTCGTCACCGCTAATGACCTCTATGGGCACTGGCATAAATTTTCTGGCCAGGCGGAGGAATTCATTTCGATTTTTGGCTTTGCGAAGGGTAAAGGTCGCAACAGCACGAACAGAGTTGGAATTAAGTTCCTGAATGGTTTCGGCAAAACTTCTCAAGACCTCAAGCCCACGCAGCATGGCTTCATCGGTCAAACGGTCGTTTTTATCCAGGCCCTGGGCTAACTGTACCATTCGCTTGTCGCGAACCAGTGGTTGCATGGTGCCATCAACTACCCTGACGATGCTTAGGTGAAAGCTGTTTGAGCCCAGGTCGATTGCGGCAATCGTCTGGTTTTCCGGCAGAATGGTTGTGTCTGAAGCCAAGCTCACTGATTCCACATTTTCAGGTATTTGTAGATTTCTTCTTGCGACCGACGTTTACGCTTGTTTCCGCGGCTAACGTACTTATTGGCCTGCTGGGAATCTACAATACGTGCTTTTTGGTTGTCGGCAAGCTGTATGTCGAGAATATCGATCAATCTGGATTTAATATCCGGGTCATAAATTGGGCAGGTGACTTCGACTCGGTAATCAAGATTTCGGGTCATCCAGTCAGCAGAGGAGATGAACACCTCCGGTTCGCCCTGATTATGAAAAACAAGAACGCGGGTATGTTCCAGGAAACGATCGACGATACTGGTAATACGAATATTTTCACTAAGTGTTTTAACTCCGGCCATGATTTCGCACATGCTACGAACGATAAGCTGTACATCCACGCCGGCTCGACTGGCGGTGTATAGTAATTCTGAAATTTCTTGGTCAACGATATTGTTGAGTTTCGCTGTGATCTTGCCCTTGCCGCCATTGCGGGCAATTTCTATTTCCCGATTTATGTATTCAATGATTTTTTCGCGTGTATTAATTGGTGATACCCAAAGATGCTTTAGCTTGGGTTGCTTGTAGCTCTCTTCGAGAAAACGAAAAACTGAGTCCGCTTCAGAGCACAGTCCTTTGTGAGCGGTGAATAGGGAGAAATCCGTATAGATTTTGGCTGTATTTTCGTTGAAGTTTCCGGTCGCTATAACCGCGTACTGTTTTGGCCCTTCCGGTGTATTACGAGTGACAACACAGAGTTTGGAATGTACTTTTAAGCCGGGAATGCCCAAGGTCACTTTTACATTGGATTCGGCCAGTGTCTCAGTCATTTCCAGATTGTGTTCTTCGTCGAAACGGGCGCGAATTTCTACATTTACCGTTACTTTCTTGTTGTTCCTGGCGGCATCAATCAGGGATTCCACAACCCTTGATTTACTAGCCACGCGGTAGATATTTACCTTGATATCTATGACGTCTGGATCTGCGGCGGCCTGACGAACAAACTCGGTAAAATAGCTGAAGCGGTGGTAGGGGTAGCACAGAAGAATATCGCCTTCATCAATGGCTTCAAACACATTTCGGGCTTTGTCGAAACGCGGGTAGCGCATGGCGGGCAGGGGAGGGAATTCGAGGTGGGCCCGGCCGGGGTTTTCAAAACTAATAAAATCACGAAAATTTCGATACCGGCCACCAGCGATTACACTATCAAGGTCTTCGATACTAAGTTTGTCGCAGAGCAATTGAACCAGTTCGCCGGGCATCTTTTTGTCATAACTCAGACGCATGGGTTCGGCAGTACGGCGGCTTTTGATGCCTTCCGCCAGTTTTTCAATAATGCTGGTATCCAGATCTTCGTCGAGTTTGAACTCAGAGTCCCGTGAGAATTTCATCGACCAGGCATCGAGGGTGTCGTAGTCAAGAAATGGTTTAAAAATCTGATCCAGGCAGTGACGAATTACCTCATCGGCCACCATAAAATAATTGCGTGCGTGGCCTCTGTCGGGCGGGATATTGATAAAGCGTGGAATCCTGGATGGAACGTCAATAATGGCGTATTGGGTTTCCTTGCCAGATTTTATCTCCACCACCAGGTAGGTTACTTCTGCCTCCAAATGCCGGTCGAGCTGAATATTGTCTTGCACCCAAATAGGGACAATATGCCGCAGAATTTTTTCTTCAAAATATACATCCAGCCAGCGGGATTGTTTTTCCGATAGGTCGACGCCTTCAATGAAAAAGATCTTTTTGATTTGTAGTTCAGCTACCAGTTCGGAATATATATGGTCAAACTGGCGACTGAGAGAAACCACTTTTTGCTGGATTTTGGTCAGCAATCGCCGAACTTCGGCATCTTCTTCGGCCCCAAGCTTTTCCATGCTGCGGCGTCGGACATCCGCGACACGCACTTTGAAAAATTCATCTTGGTTGCTGGAATAAATCCCAAGAAATCGCACCCGCTCAATAATCGGGTTGTTGGTATCAGCGGCTTCTTGTAAAACCCGCTCATTAAAGGAGAGCCAGCTGAGTTCTTTTGCGATTAGATCCTGGGATATCATCGGTTATAGCGCCTTAAGTTCGGTTACCTGATTTTGCAATCTTGACACGGCACTCTCAAGTTCGCCCAGGCGCTCCCGCTCTTTAGCGACGACCGGTTCAGGTGCTCGTTGCACAAAATTCTCGTTGGAGAGTTTGCCAGAGATCTTTGACATTTCCGTTTCAAATTTTGTGATTTCGCGTTCAAGTCGATCAATTTCAGCAGAGACGTCTATCAAGCCAGCCATGGGAACCAATATTTCCAGATCGCCTGCCAGCGCCGTAGAAGACATGGGTGCCTCAGAATTTTCATCAAGCCATTCGATATGCTCAATATTAGCCAGCTTGGTTAGTAGCTGTTGCGATAGTTCAAGATTGTCCCGGTCGCTTTGGTGGCCGCCGCGAAGCAAAACAGGTATGGCTTTTCCAGGGGAGATGCCCATTTCACCGCGAATATTGCGAATGCCGACGATCAGGGTTTTTAACCAGGCAATTTGCTCGTCAGCCTGACTGTCAATTTTGCTTTGGTCTGGCTGTGGGTAAGGAGCAAGCATCAGCGTGTCGCCGGATTGTCCCGCAAGCGTACCAACACTCTGCCAGATTTCTTCAGTGATGTAGGGGATTAGCGGGTGGCTCAATCTCAAGATGGCGTCCAGAACCCTGACCAGCGTCCGTCGAGTCCCTTTCTTGCGAGCCGCGCTGGCGTTGTCATCCCAGAGCACAGGCTTTGATAATTCCAGATACCAATCGCAATATTGATTCCAGATATATTCATAGAGCGTGGTGGCCGCCAAATCAAAGCGGTAATCGTTGATGGCCTTGTTTACGCTTTGTTCTGTTCTCTGGAGCTGTGAAATAATCCAGCAATCGGCGACGCCTAATTCATAATCCTTTGAGCCATCCTGTCCGCAGTCTTCATTTTCGGTATTCATCAAGACATAGCGGCTGGCATTCCATAACTTGTTACAGAAGTTTCGGTAGCCTTCCAGACGAGTCATGTCCCAATTGATATCACGACCCGTAGAGGCCAGGGCGAGCAGGGTAAAGCGCAAGGCATCTGTCCCATGCGCCTCAATACCTTCTGGAAATTCTTTTTTGGTGCGCTTGGCTATTTTTTCTGCCGCTTGCGGCTGCATCATATTTCCGGTTCGTTTTTCGACTAAATCGTCAATGCTGATGCCGTCAATCATATCCAGCGGATCGAGAACATTACCCTTGGATTTAGACATCTTTTGGCCGTTCTCATCTCGAATAAGGCCAGTGACGTAAACTGTTTTAAACGGAACTTCCTTGCGAAAATGCAGGGTCATCATGATCATTCGGGC
>JAURLY010000270.1 GCA_030830945.1 Gammaproteobacteria bacterium
ACATTGCCTCGGAGATCTCTGTGCAACTAGCGTTAAAGTTACAGCGTCAACCCTTGTGGATAGCATCCGTATCACTGGCTTTGGTCGGGACCTTGGTACTTACCTGGTTGCCAGAGCTGGATCGCGCCGCACAGGGTTATTTGGCCAATGCCCTGTCAGACAATCTTTTGATATACGCCAGCGCCCGCGGGCTTAATGCGCCTATCTCCGTTATTCAATCCATTGAAATCAGTTTCAGCCTGGGCGCCGGTGTGGCCGTCAATCTTGGAGAAGTCCTGGATCCACTCAATGACCTGATTGAGCGTTTTTCCGCTTTTATTCTTTATGGTTTGGCTGGTTTAGGCTTGCAGCAGCTTGCACTAACAGCCTCTTCAAGTATTCCAGCCAAAGTATTACTCAGCTTGGCACTCATTATCGGTTTCGCCTGGTGGCTAGTTGCGGAGAACGGATTGCCCCAATGGTCCAAGAAACTACTTATTTTCTTGTTAATGGTTCGTTTTGTGTTTGCCGTTGAAGTTGGGGTCAGCTGGGTTCTGGACAAAGCTTATTTTGAAGCACAGCAACAGGAGGCAATCTCTACACTGGATATCGCCCAGATAAAACTTGAGAGCGTTAAAGAGCAGTATCTGGAGGCAGTGGATGATAGGGGTGTTTTTAGTGGTATTTGGAGTACCGCCAGACAAATTATCGGCAGTGAAAACCAGGACGGAATCGCTGATTTGGCTGCCGGAGCCATTGTTCAGCTTATCGTGATTATGTTGGTGAGAAGCATACTGCTGCCTCTTTTTTTCGTTTGGTTGATGTTTTTCTTATTTAAACGATTTATTCCAGACTAGAGTGGTTTTACTCGTTAAGACAATGCGAGTCGAACGATAAAAAGTACGGCAAAAATAAATATCAAAGTAAACAAAACGCCCGAAAAAATATAAACCCAGATATTTCCATGTTGGAAGTCCTGCTCCCTGTTTTTACTGGACTGAACGCCGAAAGCGGCAGCCAGGGTACTTTGGATAATGGCCTTTAGGCCGGGCTTTTTTTTGCTTGATTGTTTAGATATTTCGCTCATAAGTAAATTTTACCAGTCTTCAGTTTTATTCAGGGAGATTAGGCCATGCTTTTTTTCTGTCTATCTATAAAATCCTGCCTTTCCTGCTAAAAGCTAAAACTCATCTAATCTGGAAATTGAAATGAGCGAATACCCCAACTGTCCCAAATGCGAATCTTGCTATGTCTATATGGATGGCACGTTACTTGTCTGTCCCGAATGCGCTCATGAATGGGTGCTGGGAGAAGTTGATGAAGACGAATCTGTTATACATGATGCGAATGGAAATAGGCTTGCGGATGGTGATACGGTGAGTGTGATCAAGGATCTCAAGGTCAAGGGTTCTTCATCTGTTGTTAAGGTTGGTACCAAAGTGAAGAATATTCGCCTGGTTAGTGGTGACCATGATATCGACTGCAAAATAGATGGTATCGGTGCCATTAAATTAAAATCTGAATATGTGAAAAAGGTATAGAAATAATGTCTCCCAATGTTGTTATTACTGGGGCCAATCGAGGAATTGGCCTGTCTTTCTGCAAGCGCTATCTGGAACTTGGGTACAACGTCTACGCAGTATGTCGACAAGCGGGGCCTGAATTGCCAAATCTTGATGTCATTGTGATAGATGGCGTTGATGTCAGCGATCCTGAAGGCGTTAAAAAGCTAAAAGATGCATTACATGACATTCCTATCGATTTGCTCATCAACAACGCAGGAATTTGGGGGAAAGAGACGCTGGGCTCAATCGACTATGACACCATCAAAAAAGTAATCGATGTAAACGCCTTGGCACCATTGCGTGTAACGGAAGCACTACTGAGCAATATGGGTACTGGCTCTAAAATAGCGTTGATAACTAGCCGCATGGGATCTATCGAAGATAATACCAGCGGCAAGGGTTACGACTATCGCATGTCCAAGGCGGCTTTGAATATGGCGGGAAAAACCTTAGCGGTAGACTTGTCGGAAGAGGGTATTCCGGTAGGTATTTATCATCCCGGCTTTGTAAAAACTGATATGGGTGGGGAAAAGGCCGATATTTCTGCGGATACTTCTGCTGAAAGAATATCCGAACGCATCAAAGAGCTGAACCTGAATAACTCGGGTAGTTTTTGGCACAGCAATGGTGAGATATTGCCTTGGTGATTGCCTTTAAATGATATGGCAAGCTGTTGTTTGTACTCTAGTCAGCATTGCAATTCTTGTAATCCGGTAAAACCGACATCCTCGCAACAATTGATTTTATGGCAAAGCTGGTACGACCTTTCTCAGGCGACCTGTCCAAATAAATTGAAGAGAAAAATAGGCGCGGCTGAATAATTATTATTATTCCCGCAACGAATGATGCCGATAAGCATATGGTAGTGGCTGATATTGCAGAAGCGGGAATGGGCTATTTACATAACTATGTCAGCTTCCGGGGAGTTCACCACGGTTACTCAAATTGATCGGTAACAGCGCCCATTGAGGCAGATCCTACGGTTTTGGCGTACTTGGCAAGAACACCTCTTTGATAGCGTGGCACAGGTGCCTTCCAGTTAGCCAGTCGTCGGTCAATTTCTGCTTGGTCAATATCAATGGTGATCAAGTCATTTTCAGCATCAATAGTGATCGGATCGCCGTTTTCGACAATAGCGATTGGGCCTCCTTCCATTGCCTCGGGAGTAATATGGCCAACCACAAAGCCATGACTGCCACCGGAAAAACGACCATCGGTAATCAGGGCAACTTTATCGCCCAGACCACGGCCCATGATGGCAGAAGTAGGGGAAAGCATTTCGCGCATGCCAGGCCCACCCTTGGGGCCTTCATAACGAATCACTAAAACATCGCCAGCCTCGGCAGTGCCATCCAGAATCCGGTCCATGGCTTCCTCTTCCGAATGAAATACTCGGGCAGTGCCTGAAAAACGCGTGCCTTCCTTGCCGCTAATTTTGGCAACAGCGCCCGTAGGCGCCAGATTGCCATAGAGGATGCGCAGGTGGCTGTCTGCTTTAATTGGGTTGTCCAGTTGGCGAATAATTTCCTGATCAGCTGGATAGTCGTCAACCTCGTAAAGGTTATCCGACAGGGTTTTACCGGTGACGGTTAGACAATCTCCATGGAGCATGCCTGCATCCAGCAGGCGTTTCATCAAAGGCTGTATACCGCCAATGGCAATAAGTTCCGACATAAGATACTTGCCACTGGGGCGAACATCCGCCAAAACCGGTGTGGTTTTGCCCAAGCGAGTGAAGTCATCAAGGTTTAGCTCTACACCTACAGACTGTGCCATCGCAATTAAATGGAGCACAGCGTTGGTGGAGCCACCCAAAGCGATAGTTGTCACAATGGCGTTTTCGAATGCTTTGCGCGTCATTATGTCGCGTGGAGTAATGCCTAATTCCAAAAGATTAAGAACAGCTTCACCAGCGCGTTGGCAATCGGCTTTTTTTGCGTCTGTTATGGCTTCCTGCGCTGAGCTATTCGGCAAACTCATACCCAACGCTTCAATGGCGGACGCCAGCGTGTTAGCGGTATACATGCCGGCACAGGAGCCGGGGCCAGGGATGGCCGTTTTTTCAACGGCAATGACGTCTTCTTCTGACATCTTGCCACTTGAATGAGCGCCTACCGCTTCAAAAACTGAAACAATATCGGTGTGATTTTTCCCAGGTTGAATCGTGCCACCGTAAACAAAGACCGAAGGCCGGTTGAGACGAGCCATTGCCATTAAGCAACCTGGCATGTTTTTGTCACAGCCGCCAATTGCCACAACACCATCAAAACCCTGACACCCGGCGACAGTTTCTATCGAATCGGCAATGACCTCGCGCGATACCAGCGAGTATTTCATTGCCTCGGTGCCATTGGCGATACCGTCCGAAATGGTGATGGTGTTGAAGATTACGCCCTTTCCGCCAGCGGAATCTACGCCTTTACAGGCCTCGTCTGCCAACAGGTTAATATGCATATTGCAGGGTGTGACCATGCTCCAGGTTGAAGCAATTCCCACCTGAGGTTTCTGGAAGTCTTTGTCATTAAATCCTACTGCACGCAG
>JAURLY010000271.1 GCA_030830945.1 Gammaproteobacteria bacterium
ACCTATATGGTCGAAGGCCAGTCCAGCAGGGACTTTAAACAAATAAAAACCATGATCTATACGCAACCAGAGCTTGCCCACCAAATGCTTTCCAAGTTGGCGGATTCTGTTGCTGAGTATCTCAGTGCACAAATCATAGCGGGCGCACAGGCTGTGCAAATTTTCGACACTTGGGGTGGCGCCCTTAGTGATCAGGCCTATATTGATTTTTCTCTCCAATATATGCAGAAGATAGTCGGCAAACTCAAGTCCGACCCCATTACTGCAGATACGCCAATAATCCTTTTTACCAAGAACGGTGGCCAATGGCTTGAGCAAATTGCTGCCACAGGATGCGATGCAGCTGGTCTCGACTGGACAACCAACATAGGGCAGGCAAAAGCTCGGGTCGGCGACAAAATTTGTCTTCAGGGCAATATGGATCCTGCAGTGCTATTAAGTAGTCCTGAGCATATAAAGACAGAAGTTGGCCGCATTTTGACAGAATTTGGCACCGGTCCCGGGCATGTATTTAATCTCGGTCATGGCATCACTCCAGATGTTCCCGTCGAGCATGCTGCCGCTTTTGTGAGTGCTGTGCACGAGCTAAGTGTGATATAAGTCGCATTACGCTTCTTTTTAAAGAAAACCTAACTGGCTAAAACTAGCCATTCCGTATCTGAGCATGGAGACTTCAGCTGTACATTTGTCGCTGTTAGAAAAATGGAGTTAAACACCCAGTTAGCGAGATTACCGTTATGGCAAAATTAGAAAAAGTTAAAGTAGACGTCTTGGACCTGAAAGTGGGGCTATATGTTTCCGCACTGGATAGACCCTGGTCACAAACTTCCTTTCCATTGCAAGGCTTCCAGATTCGCTCCCACCGAGAGCTGAGTGCTCTTAAGGCAGTCTGTCAGTATGTATATATAGACTCGCAAAAGAGCAATTTCGAAAATGATGCCGCTCGCCAGCAGATTTTAAACAGCAGTACTGCAGACAAAAGAGACGTCAACAAAGTCCGTAAGTCCACAAAGCCCCTTGATATTGATCACGGGTTTTACGCTTTCAATAACAATCTCCCAACTTCTGCACAATACCAGCGCGCTAATGAAGATTTGGTTCGTGTTTCAGATTCCATCAAGTCAATCTACAGTGAGTTGCGCGCTGGCACAGAAATTGATGAAGCCAAATTAAACCAAGCCTCTTCCATCTTAACCGACGCGATTGTAAAAATGCCGGCGGCAGCATTCTGGACCGCCCTGTTACAGGAGCACGATGATCGAATCTACAATCACGGACTTAGAGCTGCTACCTGGGCGTTGCTATGTGGACGTCATATTGGTCTGGAAGTACTTCAGCTCAAACGCCTTGCACAGGGCATCCTGCTGAAAGACGTATATCGACTTTCAGGTAAATTCAGCGCCCAAACCAAATCCGATCCCGTTCTCGCTAGCGTCAGCCTGCTGCGCGAATCAAACGCTCACCCCAAGGTCATTGCTGTGGTGAAATATCACTGCGAACGTTTCAATGGTTCAGGCAAACCTTTTGGGTTGCTCGGTGAAAAAATTCCCTTTTTGGCTCGAATTGCATCTATCGCCACCGCGTATGATTTGGCCATGTATCCCTTGAAGGATCAGGGAAGTGCCAAGTCTCCTTCCCAGGCGGCAAAAGTGCTCTATAACCAAAAGGGCAAAGCCTTCCAGGAGGAACTGGTTGTTGAGTTTATTGAGGCCATTGGACTCTACCCTTTGGGAACAAAAGTCACGCTTTCTTCGGGCGAAACCGGCATTGTTATCAAAAACAATCCAAATCGACGTCTCAAACCAGAAATTATGGTTGTTAAGGATTCCAACGGCTCTGATCTTGACGTACCCCATACAATCAATCTTTCCAGTGTTGAAGGTCTATCAATTACTGCAGACCTCCCATCAACCGGTTCGGATAATGAATTAAAAAGCATTTTTGAAAATTCAGTACTTAGTCTCGCCTCTAATGACGACAAAAATACTGGAAGCGGAGGTTTCATCAAGCGATTGTTTCGCTCTGAGTCTGCCGCCGCAGTCTGATTAAGGGAATACCTGTGAACCCTGGGCCTAATATTTATATTAGGCCTATTTTTTGCCCCATTTTTACAGACATTCCTGGCGCCATTAGCTCGTCCAGTTCAACCATTCCTTTAGGACACAACAAGATAACGGTTGAACCGAGATAAAATCGGCCAAGCTCTTCACCTCTCAACAATGTCGTTTTCTGAAAATCCAGTATGCTGGGTACTTTTGATCTTTTAATGAATCCAGTGAGTACCGTCTCCATTCCCCCAACTATTAGGGCTCCCACCATCACCAGGACAAAATTTTTCTTTGTCTCTTCATCCTCAAAAGTAATTACCAGGCGCTCATTAATTGCGAAAAGACTATCCACATTTTGTGCTGTTCGATTATTTACAGAAAACAATTTTCCTGGAATGTAGCGAATACTTAATGGTTTTCCATTCAGAGGCATATGTACCCGATGGTAATCTTTTGGCGACAGATACACTGTAGTGAAACACCCACCGTCCATATAAACAGCTAGATCATTGTCTCCCAGCAACTTCGAGACGGAATACATTTTTCCCTTGGCCTGGATGATTTGCATCTGTGATATCTGGCCAAGTTCCGAAATAACTCCGTCTGCAGGAGAAACCATCGCTTTAGCATTTTCCGGCAAAGGCCTGGCCCCTGATCTGAGTCGCCTTGTAAAAAAATCATTGAAGTCAGCGTATTGATCTATGCTCAGAGCGTCTGCCTCTGTCATATCGACCTCGTACGCTCGAATAAAGCTTCCTATTAAAAAATTTTTTATTGGCCGATACCTAAGACGAGCCAGAACGCCAGCCAGGCTAGTAATTAATTTTTTTGGTAATACAGTCTGGGTTTGTACAAAAAAGTCCAAGGTGTTTCCTGCTTAATAAGTTAGTTACGACGCACATTTATATATTTATCAAAAAACTCATCGACCTCTTTACTTGCCGAAGACTATGCTCAATGGTTATATAGCTACACAAAATATGAGTTTATGTAGATTATCATGAGTGATCGATTACTGGATCAGCCGATGTCGACAGAAATGTACGATCGTATAATTGCTGTCGCCGTAAAAATTGCAGGGGAGGCTGATGTTCACCGCCTCTGCTCTACCCTGCTGTCCGAAGCACAATCCATTACTGGCGCCCAAGGGGGCACACTTTACCTGGCTTCTGAACATGAACATAAAGAAGAGGCCACTCTTGATTTTGTGATCGTGCGAAACTCTGTTCTTAACATAGATACAGACAAATCAAACCTGCCCCCACTATCTCTATACAGCGATAGCGGTGAACCCAATCTTAAAAATGTTGCCTGTTACGCTTATCACCGTGGCCAAAGAATCAATATTGAGGATGTGTATCCATCCAAAGGCTTTGATTTTTCTGGCACAAAGCGATTCGATGAAAGTACCGGGTTTAATAGTGTTTCATTCCTGACCGTTCCTTTAATCGCTGACACCGGCAAGGTTCTTGGAGTTTTTCAATTACTTAACGCCACGGATCAGGGGCAGGTCGTCCCATTTGATCCCACGCAGGAATCTGCAATTCAAATACTGGCTAATTTTGCTGCCAAAGCGCTGGAAACCCAACTGGCCAGCCAGCGACGTCGGGAATTACTGGTTAACTTATCGGGAACTTCTGATACCAAGCGATTAACCGAGCAAATATTGAAAGAGGCTCGAGCCATTACCAATGCTGATGGTGGCACTATTTTCATGCTGAACGATAAACTTGAGACCCCTCAGCTTGAATTCGCCCTGATGGTTAATGACCCGCTTGATATCTACCTTGGCGGATCAGATGCAGGTGAAATCGACCTACCACCGTTACCCTTGGATCATCATCAAGTTAAAGGGAAATCTGGATTGGCGACCCATTGCGCCACTACAGGAGAAGTCGTCAATATCTCTGATGCATACGACAACATAGAATTCGACTTTTCCCATGTTCGGGAGTTTGACCAGCAACATGATTACCACTCTACGTCTTTTCTGGCCGTTCCGTTGACTAACCACGAAGATGAAGTTATTGGGGTTTTACAGCTAGTTAATGCTCGTGATTTTCGCTCTAACGAAGTTATTCCCTTTGCCGAGAAAGCCGAGGCCATCGTTACCTCGCTCGCAACTTATGCAGCTATTGCCCTGCATAACCGTATATTGCTGCAAGACTTGAAAGCACTTCTGGATGCTTTTATTCAAGTTATCGCCCAAGCAATTGACGCCAAGTCATCTCACACAAGCAATCACTGCCAGCGAGTTCCCATGCTAATGGAGATGATTGCACAAGCCGCCTGCGAGGATGACAAAACCTTCGCAGATTTCGACCTCAATGACGACGAATGGTATGAGATCCGGGTTGCATCCTGGATGCATGACTGTGGAAAACTCGCCACACCGGATTCTGTACTCGACAAGAGCACCAAGCTACACCTCCTTCGCGATGGCATTTATGAAGTGCAAGCCCGCATTGCAGCCTTGCGTCAGCACCTCCGGGTTGAATACTTGGAAAGCCTAATTGAACACCCTGAAGATTCTCTAGAGATAAAAGCCACGTATGAATCCAAGCTAGTGACATTGGAAGAAGATGCTGCCTTCCTTCTTACTGCCAACAAAGGCGGCGAGTTTATGTCTGAAGAATCAAAGGATCGCATTCGTCAGGTCGCAAAACAAGAATGGCCAGATGCCAATGGGAAGATGCAACCGTTGCTCTCACAGAAGGAGGTAGATTTTCTCTGTATTGAGCGCGGCACACTATCCCAGGAAGAGCGCCAGATCATCAACGATCATATGGTAGTCACCCTCGACATGCTGGAATCCCTTCCTTTCCCCAGAAAGCTTAGACGCGTTCCTGAATACGCAGGAGGCCATCATGAAAAAATGGATGGCAGCGGGTTCCCTCGAGGATTGACTCGTGAACAAATGTCCGTTCCTGCAAGAATGATGGCTATTGCAGATATTTTTGAGGCTTTGACTTCGCAAGACAGGCCATATAAAGACCCTATGAAAATTAGTCTCGCCCTTACCATTCTTAAGACAATGCGAGAAGATAATCATATTGATCCAGATTTGTTCGATTTGTTTGTACGGTCCCGGGTGTGGGAAAAATATGCCAAAACCACACTTAAGCCCGAGCAATTGGACGTAACCGACGCAGAACCCTATCTGGCGCAAGCTTAACTAAGGAGACCCATATGCGGTTTCGGCTAAGAGATATGAAGCGCAAGGTTTGGCCTGTCGGCGTCGGCCTGGCCATCACTTTCTTCCATCTTTACTGGATGAACACCAGCAATCCACTCCTGATAGAAATCAGGCAAAGACTGGATTGGATCATTTACGACATGCGACTGTTCTATAACCTGAAAGACAATCCTGAGCCCTCACAGGATATCGTTTTGATCGATATGGACGAGCGATCTCTTTCAGAACAGGGTCGCTGGCCCTGGAGCCGCTTGGTCATGGCAGACTTGATTAACAAACTCGGCGATGCCGGTGTTGTGGTTA
>JAURLY010000272.1 GCA_030830945.1 Gammaproteobacteria bacterium
AGTCGAGCTCCGGCGGGGCCGGATAGTTCTGTCGGCGTGCGACCATCTGCGGCGTCACCCAGCCGCCCAACACCTCTGCCGTATTCGCCGCAGCGCGAGCCACGGCGTCGCCACGGAGCAGGCCGTCAAGCTCGAACTCGACGAACTCACGAGGGTCCGGAACGAGGTCCTGGTCGAAGTTGATGTGCGCTTCGATGCGGACCAGCCACGGCCGGATCGAGTCCGTTGCCGCCTCGATCGACTGGTGCTCAATGTTGGAGAACGTCGCCCGAGTCAGGTCGTACCATTCATCTCTACTATGTATAGCCATGGTTATGCCTCTTTCTAATTCAAATGCTTACTTGGTAACTGGTTAACGCGCCGAAGCTTATCTCATTAAGGTCGAACCAAAACCTTCAACACGTCGTCTTCTTTGTCATGTAGCGTTTTAAACGCCTTATCGATTTCGGCCAGCGAAAAGTTGTGACTAAAATATTGGTCTGGCTGTATGACCCCACGCTCCAGCATCCGCAAGCCTTCCCACATGAAAGGCTGGACATTCGCAAAGCCGTTCATATGCAGTGAGATATCACGCAGAAAAACGTCGATGAGCACAAGGTTGAACTGATCGTCGCAAAACACGCCCATGGCCGCTATGGTGCCGCCTGGTCGGACAATATCCAGAGCGATTTGCAACGACTCGGGACTTCCGACAACTTCAATTACCTTATCGAAGCCTCTCCCGTCGCTCGCAGCCAAGGCTTTTTCCTGCCACCCATCCTGCCCAGTGTTTATGGTGTCGACGCCCTTACCGGCAGCAACTGCAAGGCGATACTCCAGTGTATCCATCGCGACGACCAGGCCCGCGCCCCGCTGATTGATCAAATCCAGGCATAGCAACCCAGTCGGGCCACAGCCAACCAGTGCTACCTTCTCGCCCGGCTGAATTTCGGCCAATTGATTCGCGATGATAGCCGTGGGGAGATTGCAGGACAGGGTGAGTGCCGCACTGTCCGAAATACTGTCAGGGACTTTAATGGCGTGCCCATCGGCATAGGGCAATACCAATGCCTCGGAATGGGTTCCATTCAGATCACCAAAGCCCACACCGAACCCGTACACCGCCTTATTGGTTGTTTCACAATGAGCGGTTTGCCCTACGTGGCACATGTAACAGTCCCCGCAGGAGCAGGAGTAGCCCATGGAGATGCGATCGCCTACCTTAAACTTGCCGACGCCACTACCCACTTCGCGAACCGTACCAATCAGCTCGTGCCCAGTCTGGGATCGCCCTCGCTCCATGATCCCGTCCAGTGCACCGCGGTAGAGGTGCAGATCGGAGCCACAAATAGAAGTGGCACTGACCTCGACTAATACGTCATGAGGGTTTTCCAGGCGCGCATCCGCCACGTCTGTTTCCTTGATATCTTCAGGCCCAAAGTAAACTGCCGCTTTCATCAGATCCCGCCCTTAAATTAACGTTATGATCAGAAGACAAGAGCCGCGCAACAAAGCATTGACTCGAGTCCCCCTTCGACCATCAATTCTGCAAGTAACATACCAAAATTAGAAAAACCGCTATCCATTTGTTTTATATTGCTTTTTACGTTTGCCTTTGGATTGGTGCGAAAAAATTTTAACCAAATGCTAAACTTTGAAGGTCTGTCCGCGCTAAATTCTCGGGGCACACCGTCGCGACGCCTCATTGATTTGATCAGTCACCTGCCCCACTAGCCTATCAATCCCATTTGCCGCCGGCTGAAACCAGATACACCGGCCTGGAGTTCGCAACCATGGTTGTCTCCAGCTAGCTGACAATGGCCGACTGTATTTAAAGCCGTAAAGTAAGGTTTAAGGGCATTGGAATAGCCGGGCAACCAGCACTGAGGACTGCACCCTTCGAGCAGCTGGTAAGCTCGATAGGTATAAGGCTGTCTTTACCCTGCATTAACCCCCAGAGCATCCGCGTTGATGGCGGCTGCTGACAAAATGTCGCAACTAGTCGCCTCTACAATTTATTCAATATGTCGAATCTCGTGAGAATCGCTCACGCTTACGACGCTACGGTGCTACGGTGCTACGACGAATGCAGCCTGCGGCAGCCGACGCTATACGCGCAGTGGAATGACAGTGCAGAGAAATCGGCGGCCAATCAGTTCTGGCCTACTTTAACGTACGGCTAAAGTTCCATCATTTTTCGGTAGCCTTTCCATAGTCCTCTAATGGCTGACTCGGTGACAAGATGATCCTCACTCTCGGTATCGCTACCCGACATGAGAATAACATTGGTGCGATCACCATCGCTCACAATAGCTTTCTGGCATAGCTCTGTAGATTCTCCGTCTTCCATTGATATCAAGCCAGCCGGGCCAATCAAGTTACCTTGTTTTAGCCGGATATTGCGCATTTCCTCGCTGTCATCTGTGTAGCCAAAACACGTCCAGACCAGCTCAAACTCATCTTTCCCCTTCGGTAAAACCTGGCGTACTGCCAACGTATTCTGTATTTGCTGCAAAACTAGGGAGGGAAATAGGGTAAGAATCACCAACGATATACCGTCATCAAACTCCTGCTTTCCTGCCAGGAGCGAAGGATCATTGAGCGTGTAGGTACCCTCCTGATAAGTTCTCAGTTTATCTTTTTTGACATCCTCTGCTGCGGCCTCGTCTTCTTTACCGCCCTTCGCCCACAATACCGTATGGTAATCATTGTTAATAACGGTGGCACCTTCCTGGGACGAGCGGTACAGACCAAAGGTTGCGTGAAACAGGTGAAGCAAGCTTGCATGGTAAGGATCTTTGGCATTCTCCGCGTAGAACTTCCAATTACCCTTAATGTACTGGCGTGTTGTACCCAGAACCTCAACCGGCCTATTCATAATCCGCTTGAAGAAATAACTGACATCCTCCCCCATATAGGTTTCGATGTCCGGGGTGTCGTCGCTAAGGGTCCCGAAAATCACGCCGCAATAGCTGACCACCCTGACTTTTCTTAAGCTGTGTTTGGTTTTATCGAAGTCCTTGGGGTACCCACCCTTTCCAGCCAACCCTCGCTGAAAAGGCACACCGCGCAAATCCCCCTTAGCATCGTAGGCCCATTGATGATAAACGCAGGTGAAAGTACCGTCTTCGGAAATCCCGTGGCGGTGCCGACAGACCTCTGCACCCCTATGCGCGCAACGGTTTACCCAGGCATATATTTCGCTGTCTTGGCCTCGAGTCACGACTACAGGCGTGTCGCCGATAAAGGTGGACTTGAAACTACCTAACTCTAGCAGTTCAGCTTCCAATGCCAGGAAGTGCCAAGCGGGCCCATTGTAAATTTTGCGCTGCTCCCGATTGTAAATATCCTGATCATTAAATAAGAAATAAGGTACGGCGGTATGGTCAGCATTTTCCGGCCATTGCGTTCGACTGCTTGATGTCATCTTGCTACTCCTTCCATTGCGGCTACTTGCAACGGGTTAATAGTTTTAAACCCAACCGACTAAATCGGGATTACCATGAGAGTCGTAATTTTGTGGGTATCAAAAATCACCGAACGTTCCTGGAACTTTAGTAGCCCGTTATCTCTCACGATGAGATCTACATATTTGCCTACGTTGTAGACCGTGCTCTCGCCATCATTACAGGTTTTGAACACGGCATAGTTTGATTGAGCCTTGATCACGCCATCGCTTACCAACTGGATACAGGGATTGCTGATGATGTGACGATACCATTGCACCTGGTAAATATTGGCGTTCCTCAGCGCAACCACCCGGTCTTGCAGCATGCCCTTGCTGTCGCCCCACATAACTGCTGCAGGCAGGCCCACTTCCTCATTTTCCCTCGGTATTACCCGATAGAGACATTTTTCTGTAAAGAAATCGGGCCAGGATTCCAGATCATCGTCATCGATGCACTGTACATAGCGATTGTGCAGATCATCAACTTCGTGCTTCAGCTCCTGGGTAATACCTTCCCCTGACATATCCCGCCTCACTTGTTAGCGTCTTTGAGCAGGGCCAGCATTACAATGGCCGTTGCCCATGTTTATCTGGCATGCTAGCATCTCAACATTAAAAAGCAATAATAGCAACCATAGGCGCGGTTACGCTACGACAGGGTGTTATTCTGGATAAAAATGACCGACACCGCCCCTAACTCTCAACACAAGACAAATTCCAAACATCAACTGACGCTTACAGCGGCACTGCTTTCCATGGTGGGGCCACTTAGCATCAACGCCTATCTACCATCCTTTCCAGATATTGAAACAGCGTTTGGTGTAGACCGCGCCATACTCGCCCAAAGCCTAACCGTTTACCTCATCGCTTTTGCCGCCTCCACCTTATTTTGGGGGCCGCTGTCAGACCGTATTGGCCGTCGTAAAACGTTACTGGCTAGCATGTCGATGTATTTGCTCGCTTCCATTGCCTGTGCATTTTCACCTGACGCCGAAAGCTTCATATTGTTACGAGGAGCGCAGGGGCTGGCAGCCAGCGGTGGATTAATCGTTGGACGGGCGATGATTCGTGATAGCTTCGACACAGCCGCCGCCCATAAGGCCATGGCCCAAGTGATACTGCTGTTCGCTTTGGGCCCCGCTATCGCTCCGATAGCAGGCGGCTGGTTACAGGGAATGTTTGGCTGGCGCAGTATATTTTGGTTTCTTGGCGGCTTCGGCTTTCTACTCCTGCTGTTGGGCTTGGCGATAAAGGAAACCCTGCCCCACACAATGCGTCAGTCGTTTCACCCTTACAGAGTAGGCACCGCATACTTTCAAATAGCCAGATGCGGTCGGTTTGTCTGCTTGGTTTTGAGCCTATCACTGAGCTTCGCAGGCCTTTTTCTTTATATTGCTGGCGCCCCCACAGTGATCTACGAATTTCTGGAACTTTCTGCGGACGACTTCGGCCTGCAGTTCGTGCCCATGGTTGCCGGTATGATGCTGGGCTCGAATTATTCTGGCCGCAAGGCGCTACACTGGACACGAACCCGCACTATTGCAGTTGGTTTTAGTATTATGATTCTCGCTGCCGGACTGAACTTGCTCTGCTCCCTATTTGCTGTCGCTACCCTTTATACCGTTATTGCACCTCTGGCATTGTATGCCTTTGGATACGGCATGATCGTTCCGGCGATCACCATTTTGGCGCTGGACTATTTTCCTCAGCGCCGGGGAAGCGCCACTTCAGTCCAAGGCTTTGTGCAAGTCGCCATCAGCGCAACGGTGACCAGTATCGCTATACCGCTACTTCACAGCTCACGATTAAGTTTTGGGTTAGGGCAAATATTCTTTCTGGTCACAGCCCTGATGCTTATCCTGTTTTACTATTTTCTTGAAAACAGCGCGACCAGTCCCCAAAAGATCTTGTAGCACCAATCACTGCAGTCACGGGGACCCTCAGCCTATTAGTGCTTCAATCGAAAAACAGCACTTTCGGTCGGGTGGAACGCGTTTGTGTAATGAACTTTGCCATGCTAGCATGCATGCTGATTTGGTAAAAAGCAGCTTTTTCGGCCCAGTTATTGTTGGCGCTCGCAGGATGGTAGTAAATGAATGCAAATCTGATACAAAAAACTATGGGGTTCAATCATTTAGTCGATATCAAAGAGGGCTGGGTAGACCGGCGGATTTTTTGCGAACAGGATATCTACGAACAAGAGCTATATCGTATTTTTGCCCGCTCGTGGCTGTTCGTCGCGCATGACAGCCAAATCCCTAATCCGGGTGATTTTCTCACCACAACCATGGGCGAAGATGGCGTTATTGTAAGCCGGCAAAAAGACGGGTCGGTTAAAGTATTTCTTAACTCCTGCCCCCACCGTGGCAACAAGGTGTGCTTCGCCGATGCCGGCAACGCACGTAGGTTTACCTGTAATTACCACGGCTGGTCTTTCGACTCAGCCGGCTCCCTGATGGGCATGCACGAGGAGTATTGCTACGATCCTGGCGATATCGACAAATCTACTCATGGGCTTAAGCAAGTGGCGCATGTCGATAGCTACAAAGGATTGATTTTTGCTAATTTCGACCCTGATGCTCGCACTTTGGAAGAGTGGCTTGGGGACTTCCGCTGGTACCTCGACATCCTTCTGGACAACGAAGAAGGTGGCACTGAACTTATCGGCGGCTGCATCAAATCTGAAATTAACGCCAACTGGAAACTCGGTGTAGAGAATTTCATTGGCGACGCCTATCACGCTGGCTGGACGCATGACTCCGGGGCCAGAGCGATGAACAATGGCGAGCCTTTTCCAGCCGTCGATATGGAGAACTCTTTTCACGCCAGCGTCAACGGCCACGGGTGGGAGTTCGGCCTTGAGGGGATGGGCGACCTGGTCCTGCTGGGACGTCCCAAGGTGATTGAATACTATCAAAAAATCCGTCCGGACATGGCCAAACGCCTGGGAGAAATGCGTTCGAAGATCTTTGGTTCTGTGGCCTCGGCGTCAATCTTTCCCAACTTGTCCTTTTTGCCCGGTATTTCTACATTCCGCCAATGGCACCCTAAGGGGCCTTGGAAGTTTGAATTGAAAACCTGGGTAATCGTTAACAAGGCAATGCCTGATGACATAAAGGACGAGATAACCAAAGGTGTGATGCAAACCTTTGGACCTGGTGGATCTTTTGAAATGGACGACGGCGAAAACTGGGAAAACTGCACCACTGTTAATCGCGGGGTTGTTACCCGTCAGGAGCGACTGCACTACCGCTGCGGCATTAATCGCCAAGTCGATGACCACCCGGTACTGCCCGGCCTGGTCTATCGCGGCCAGTACAACGACGCCAACCAACGTAACTTCTACCAACACTGGGTGGATATGATGGAAGCGCCGACCGCAAAGGACATTCCCTACCGCTGGGAGCCAAAATTTGGCGGCCTGGAAACGCGGGACTTTCCCGGTCTCGACGGCCTGGAAAAGGGGGGAAAGTAAGATGACAAATGGACCCGTGCAAGCTGAAGCCCCCTCCATTGAGCTGATCATGTCCCTACAGCAGGTTCTCTATAGAGAAGCCAGGTTAATGGACGCGGAAAGATACAGCGAATGGGTTGAAATGCTGGCAGACGATTTGCACTACTTTATGCCAGGCATCGAGACACGCTACCGCAGGGATAAGACTGATCAAGTGGGAGACACTACCCGCATGGCCTACTACAACGACACCCTGGACGACCTGAAAAAACGCTTGCGCCGCCTCGAAACAGGCACAGCCTGGTCGGAAGACCCAGCCACTCGCTACACCCATCTTATTACCAATATAGAAGTCGAACTCACCGACCAGGACGACCAGTTCCGCGTGTACTCGAATTTTCTGGCCTATAGAAATCGCAACGAGCGAGACCAGGACACACTCATCGGAAACCGGGAAGATATATGGCGCCGGAAAGGCAGTAGCTATGAGTTGTTGAAGCGCACCATAATACTTAAGCAAAATGTGCTGCTCAGCAAAAACTTGAACGTGTATCTCTGACGCTACATAAGACGGCTCAGCGCTCTGGCAAAGAGGCTTGGAGCGCTAGCTAATAACGCGAACCTTTACACGAGTGTTGAGTCATCCTTAGCGCACCGATAGTCTATAGTGCATAAATCGTCTCTAGCGCACAGATAATCTATGTCCAGCGCCCAGTGCGACCAGAATTTCACTCCCTTAAACAGCCTCTATATTTTCCCGCTGTTCAAAAACCTGCGCAGCACATCATTAAATTCATCCGGCGATTCATATTGAGGCCAGTGCGCCGCATCGTTTTTCATTACATAAAGTAACGCGCCGGGTATTTTCGCCGCACTATTTTCAGCACAGGCAACATCGTGGCAGGGGTTATCCTCGGTCCAAAGAAAAAGTGTTTCTTTCTTTATCTTTTCCATGGGGATCAAGTAGTCGTCGTGCATGCCTATCATCGCCAGTACTTTTGGAGCGACTTCTTTTGAGCCGGGCCGGCGGTAACAAGTCAGTCGGGTATTGACCAACTCATCTGTGATCATGCTGTCATGATTATTTGGATGGAACAGCCACTTCATCCGATTCTTAACACTGTCAAACGTTGGGGGGCCCATTGTTGTAGCTTTTGCGGTTAATTCGACCAGGTCCTTAAGTTCTTCCCGGCCTTTTTCAGTAATAATTGGTAAGCCGGCAGCAGTATTAAAGTTCAGCTTTAACACCCGATCGGGATATTCAACGGTAAATAATCCGGACACCCAACCACCCATGGATTCGCCCGACAAATGTGCCTTCTCAACGCCAAGCGCGTCCATTATTTCGCGCAAATGCTCAACTAAAACCTTTGGCGTGTAATTCAACGCAGGTTTGTCGGACAGACCATGCCCCACGTAGTCATACGCCACGACATGAAATTCATCTGACAGAGTCACCACATTCTTAGCGTAAGCTTCGCAGTGTCCACCTACACCGTGCAAAAATATCAACGTTTCCTTATTACCCTTGCCCGCTTCGACAATGCGCGTTTTTCCATAGGACGCCGTCGTTACGTAACGAATTTCCGCACCCATAAAGTCTAGCCACAATGACATTTTCAACTCCTGATTTAGCCCAAAAAGAAACTATCCCATTCTATTGTCAGGCGAATTGGGGCCATGTTTTGACCAAGCCCATTGTTTCGGCTCTCATGGTGCTGCTGGGAATCCCTTACCTGCCGCAAGACTGGCGGCAGTTTTTATTGCAGTCAGCATCATCGAGTAATCTGCGCAACCGGTACCAACCAGGTCGTAGGCGGTACCGTGTGCCACGGTGGTATGAATATAGGGGGGGCCCAAAATCAAGGCGCAGTTACCGGCAAAACCCCAGGTCTTAATGGCTATATGCCCCTGATCATGCGTCATCGCAAGCACCACATCGTAGCGCCCTTCAATACACTGCCTAAATACGGAATCCGGTGGTTCGGGGCCGATCACATCAATACCCATAGACTGCGCCTGCGCCACCCCGGGTGCTATTTCTTGCTCCTCCTCCGTCCCGCTGGCATGTGGATTCAGCCCTGCCACCACAATCCGAGGCTTGTCGATCCCCCACGATTGCAAGGCAGTATTGAGCATCTCCAGCGCACTGGTCACCAATTCACGAGTAATAATGTCGCAGACCTGGCGCAAGGGCATATGGTCCGTCAGATGCATAACGCGTAGCGGCCCGCTGATGAGAAACAGGTAACTTTGACCCGGCTCCACATTGACTACCCTGTCGAGAACACCGGCCATTTTCATAGAGATAGAACTTATTGGCGCCATCACTGTGGCCGCGCATTCTCCTGCCGTGGCCATCCGGTCGGTCTCGTCCAACCATTTTGCACTAATAGCGCCACAGCTAAGGTTATCCTGAGCGGCGATGAAACTGTCGGCGTCAAAACCGGCTGGCTCAAAAATGTCCAGTATTTCCTCGTTGTCACTGCACTCGGTTATGAAATCGACGAGGTTCACATCGAGAGACAGTCCGCAAGCCTGCATCGCCTCCCGCATTACTGCTCCACTACCGATTAGAATTGGACGACAAACCCGATGTATTTCTCCACTGGCCCAGGAACGGGCCACAACTTCGGGACCAACACCGGCAGGATCACCGATCATTATCGCTATTTTGGGCCTAGATAACGCCGACGCGCCTTGGCTTGCCATTGACGTGACTCTCCATAAGTGATTCAGCCAATGAAACATCGCGCTGTTTAATTGCCCGTATGATCGCACGTCGTTCCTTGTTGGCTACTTTAAGTTTGGCTGATGAAAGCCCCTGTTCCGTACCCTGCCAAAGGTAAAAATCCGCGACTCGCCACAACCCCTCCAGCCAGTCCGCTATTCTGCTGGAGCGCGCGATATCGTGAATTTTGTAGTGATAGCCATCCACCGCAACGGCATATCTTTCCCGATGTTCTATCGTGTCAAACTCGGTGTCAGAAATAGCGACCTCTATCCGTTGGAGCTGGTCAATCTCGTCATCAACCCACCGAGAGGCGGCCAGGCCGGTAAGCGCACCTTCTGCTTTCCCCAGCATATAGAAAAAGTCTGCAATCTCTGATTTTTTGGGGGATACCACTTTGCATCCAACCTGAGGAACTATGGTGACATAGCCCATGCTACGCAGGTGACTGACTGCCATGCTTACCGGCTGGCGGCTCGCATCAAACTCTTCGGCCAGGGCATTAATGGACAGCGACTCGCCAAAAAGATACTCACCGCGAACAAACCTGATCTCCAACTCTCTAAGAATCGTTCCAGATTTACCTGAGAGAGCATTATTGGAAGTGCGTAGTCTTGTATCTGTCATGTTGGTCTCATTTCCAATGGTCGGTCTGCATTAATGAATTCTACAGGCGAAGAGCCATTGCCATCGAACAAGCTGGAATGCTAGCATTTCACAAAATCATTTACCATAACCCTGTCTCCGTAAGAGCCAGCCCTACTTGGCAAAATTCGATGGCGCTGATGCGGCGGCAGGATTCTATAGGAAAGCGAGACTGATTATATGGTGGATATCGATAAGCTAGTCAAAGATGATGGAAGCGAACAATCCCGGGAAATATTCTGGAATCAAGATCTTTATAACCTAGAGATAGAGCGGATTTTTGGCCGATGCTGGCTATTCCTCACCCACGAAAGTCTGATACCCAAACACGGTGATTTTGTCAGCGCCCGCATGGCGGAAGAAGAAATTATTGTGTGTCGCCAAAAAGATGACTCTGTACGTGCCTTTGTCAATTCCTGCACTCATCGCGGCAACCAGGTCTGCCACGCAGAAAGCGGCAACACCCGCGCATTTGTTTGTAACTACCACGGCTGGGCATAGGGCACAGACGGTGCCCTGGTTGACATACCATTGGAGCAGCGCTGTCACGCCCAGGTGGACAAAAAAGAGTGTGGCCTGCCTCAGGTTCGAGTTGAATCCTACCGAGGTTTTCTCTATGGCTGTTTCGACGCGGATGCGCCCTCCCTGGAAGAATACCTCGGCGAGTTTGGATGGTTTTTAGATACCTGGATGATTGGCGCGGGTAATGGAGCCGAACTATTGGGTCCTCCCAGCAAATCGATCCTCGACTGCAACTGGAAAGTGCCTGCAGAAAATTTTGTGGGTGATGCCTACCACGTAGGCTGGACACACGCGGCGGCCTTGGAGGTAATGGGTGGCGAACTGGCAGAGTTGGCGGGAAATCGCGCCGATATGCCATTTGATGACCTGGGTAAGCAATTTACTACCCGCCATGGTCACGGTTTCGGAGTCATTCACAACGCCGCGACATCGATCCATACAGACCGCGCTGCCTACGACCAGTTTATGGCAGACCAACTGCCAAAGGTAACAAAGAACCTGGGCCAAGAGCGTGCTAACTTGTTTAACGGGCACTGGAACTGCACGCTGTTTCCGAACAACTCCTTCCTTTATGGAACCAACACATTCAAAGTCTGGCACCCCCGTGGCCCCCACCAAATTGAAGTGTGGACCTGGACACTCGTACACAAGGACATGGATCCGGAGCTGAGAAAGAAGATACAAAAAGGCGCGGCTTTTAGCTTTGGCACCGCCGGCACCCTGCTAGCAGACGACGGCGAAAACATGATGACCTGTACATATTCAAATCGCGGCGCATTAACAAGGCGAGGCACCCTTCAATCTACTATGGGTATGAACCACGAAGGCCCCCATCCTGACTACCCTGGGATTGTTGGTGCCAGTTTTATCGGTGAAACCAGCTATCGTGGCTTTTATCGTTTTTACAAAGAGATATTAAAGGCGGAAAAATGGGATGCAGTGCGGGCCAAAGATGACAGCTGGGATAGCACCTTTGAAAACCGTGATTTTTGGGTAAATAACCTCAACACGGCTTGATCCAGGGAATAGTTATGCAGAGCGATATACAACCGAATGTAGCTTCCGCGGCAAACGCACCTAGAGTCTCGGCGGAACTGCAACACCAGATTGAACAGCATTATTATACCGAAGCCCGCATGCTGCAGAACGGGCAGTTTCGCGAATGGCTCGATCAGTTGGTAGCCCCGGATATTCACTATTGGCTCCCCGTGTATGAACAGCGATTCAGGCGGGATAAACGCCCGGCACCAACCCCCGATGACGCCGCCATTTATAACGATGATTTTTCCATGCTAAAAATGCGGGTGGATCGGCTCTATACCGGGCAGGTATGGATGGAAGACCCGCCCTCCCGCATCCGCTACAGCATCTCGAATGTGGAGGCATACCACACGGACGAGCCCGGAGAGCTGCAGGTATTCAGCAACTTCACTATACAGCGCCATCGCCGGCAGACGGAGCACTACACCCACACTGGCGGACGCGAAGATCTGTTGCGCCAGGACGGTACAACATTTAGACTGGCTCGCCGCAAAATCGACCTGGACGCGAGGGTAGTGCAGGACAAAAACCTGTACTTTTTTGCTTAGACATATCTGCGGAGTAAAATCATGAGTGTTAGCAGTGTAGAGCGCGTATTATGGGAGTTCGGTGAAAATCCGGAACGGGTAAGGCTATTTCAAGCAAATCCGGCTGAGTACCTCTCGCCCTATCAACTCGAAGAGAATGAGAGCAAAGCTCTGACTGACGTTGACCTCAAGACACTGGCCGATTTAGGCGTAAGCACCCTCCTGACCATGATGGTCTGGCCTATGCTCAAAGGGCCGGAAGGGATGCCGTTCTCCTATCTGGAACACATGAGCGGCGGCAAAATCACGGCACCCCCGGCGCCCTGAACCGACAACCAACCACTCTTTCAAAGGTATATTAACCATGGCTGAACTAGTCGCTGGATTTTGTCTCCCCCACGATCCTCTGATGGCATCGGTGCCAAAAATCAATGAACAGGCCAAGGCCGATAAGGTCTATGAGGCGCTGGAGGAAGTGAACCGTCGAATCAAAGCAATGAATGTCGATACCGTTATCGTCATTGGCGATGACCATTATTGCAACTTCGGCCCTCACTGCCTGCCGCAGTACCTTATTGCCGTCGGCGATGCAGATGGTCCGCGGGAGCCCTGGCTAGGGGTTGATCGCTATCCCGTTGAATTGGATACCCCCCTAGCCACTCATATTATGAACTTTGGGTTTGATCACGGCTTTGATTGGGCTGTAGCCAGGAATATTACACTGGAACACGGCACGATGATTCCCATTCATTATGCGGTGAAACCGAACGAAAGCGGGATTAAATC
>JAURLY010000273.1 GCA_030830945.1 Gammaproteobacteria bacterium
GATTATTTTGCTTGACCTCAAGCTACCCGGGGTAAGTGGGCAAGAAGTCCTCGATGAAATAAAGTCAGACCCCAAGTTGAAAAAGATCCCGGTAGTCTTGCTTACGGGATCTGATGATCCTGAAGACGTCGATATGTGTTACCAAGCGGGTGCAAATGGCTATATAAGCAAGCCGGTGAATGTTGAAAATTTTATCCAGGCGATTGCTCGACTGCAGGACTTCTGGTTTCAGGTGAACGTTTTACCAAAAAGATAGCACTCTTTCCTCCACGAGCAGGCCGTTTGTTTATATAAATCAACTCATTGCATTTGTAGTATATTGGAGAGATTCAATAAGATAGTTCACTAGGGACTAGGGGGAATCATGATCTACCGTTCGCTAACGGCACTACTGATGTCAGTTTTACTGGGTGCGTGTTCTTCTGAATCAGGTGACGCGACAGCAAGCCAGCAAGTCGCAAAGGATAAACCCAATATCGTCATCATTTTTACCGACGATATGGGGTATGGGGACATGAGTAATAGCGGTCACCCGACCATAAAAACCTACAATCTGGACAGAATGGCCGCTGAGGGACAGAAGTGGACCAACTTTTATGTTGCGGCATCTGTTTGTACCCCTAGCCGGGCCGGATTATTGACTGGAAGGTTGCCCGTCAGGTCAGGGATGGCTTCCTCGCAACGAAGGGTACTATTCCCGGATTCCAAGGGCGGCCTTCCACAGACTGAAATCACTATTGCAGAGCACTTAAAGTCCTTGGGTTACAGCACCGGCATGGTCGGCAAGTGGCATCTGGGTCATCTGCCTGAGTATCTCCCGACTAGTAACGGCTTTGATTCCTGGTATGGAATTCCGTATTCCAATGATATGGATATGAATTTGGATCTGGTGGCGTCGGTTAATGATGAAGACTGGGAGCGTCGCCATGTTATCCATCCCGAAAATCCGGGAGTGCACTGGAAAAATCCAAAATCCGAATACTGGGATGTGCCCTTGATGCAGGGTGAAGAAATTCTTGAAAGGGCCCCGGACCAGCATCAGCTAACCAAAAGTTACACAGAGAAAGCCGTCGAGTTCATAAAGGCCAATAAAGAAGATCCCTTCTTTCTCTATCTCGCCCATAGCATGCCGCATGTTCCACTGTTCACCTCCGAAGAATTTTCCGGTGTCAGCACAGCAGGCCTTTATGGCGATGTCATTGAGGAAATTGACTGGTCCGTTGGCCAAGTAATTAAAACTCTGGAAGAAGAGGGCCTTTCGGAAAACACCATGGTCGTATTTACCTCGGACAATGGGCCATGGGACATATATAAAACCCTCGGTGGCAGTGCTGGCATGCTTAGGGGTGCGAAAGGTTCCGTCTTTGAAGGGGGAGTGCGTGAACCCACCATTTTTTCGTGGCCCGGTAAAATACAGCCTGCCATTATTCACGATATAGGCAGTACCCTAGATATATTGCCCACGGCATCCAATCTCGCCGGTGGGTCTCTGGATTATCAGGTGGATGGCTACGATCTCACTGAAGTTCTGACGGAGGTAGAAGTGGGTCCTAGGGAAGAAATGTTTTTCTATGGAGGCGATGTTTTGCGTGCTGTGAGGCTTGGCCGTTACAAGGCGCATTTCTATGATGAAAACCGGGAAAAACTCGACCAGCCCTGGCTGTATGACCTGAATGAAGATCCCGGCGAAAAATATGACATCGCCGCCGATAATCCTGAGGTAGTGGCGCGACTCGCTGCGTATGCACTGCAGCACGAGCAAGGCGTGGTTCCAGTCGTAAACCAGTTGGAAAGGTAAACACAGCGCAATGTTTTTGCATTGAATCCGGGAACCCTTTTTGGATATCAGGCTTCGAAGTCAGAGTTTAAATAACCAGTGAAAAAAGTTGCTGCATTCCTGATTTCCTTTGCTGCCATACAGTTAGTTTATGAACAGCGAGCTGCTGCTGTTGACTATACCGGCTTGGAAGGTTTTGTCGGGGCAGAGGTTTGCGGCAATTGTCATCAGGAAGAGCACCGGCTTTGGCAAGGTTCCCATCATGATTGGGCAATGAAGCCCGCCACGTCTGAGTTTGTCCTGGGCAATTTTGATAATATCAATTTTGAGCACTACGGTGACCAGAGTCGTTTTTTTCGTCAGGGCGAAAAATTCTTTGTCCAGACGGCTAATGCTCAAGGCGAGCCGGAAAGCTTTGAGGTTCTCTATACTTTCGGTTTTTACCCTCTGCAACAGTATCTGGTTGCACTTTCTGGCGGTCGCCTACAAGCGCTGAATATTGCCTGGGATAGTCGCCCTGAATCCGAAGGAGGGCAGCGCTGGTTCCATCTCTATCCGGATGAACAAATCCCACACGATGACGTATTGCACTGGACAGGTCCTTACTTCACCTGGAACAACCGCTGTGCCAGTTGCCACTCCACCAACCTGGAGAAAAACTACGACTCCGAGATGCAGCGTTACGACACCACCTGGTCAGAGATAAACGTAGCCTGTGAAGCTTGTCATGGTCCTGGAAGTGATCATATTCAGTGGGCCAATTCCCCGGATTCGTCCGGCGGATATTTGGGGCTTGATCGCTCATTGGGTGTTGTGGGCCGATGGCAACGCCAGCAGGGAGAGAGCACGGCTCAACTCACTCAAAACGTTACTCCTGAACTCAACGGGCAGTTGGCAACCTGTGGTAGCTGCCATTCCAGACGTCAGCTCATTGACGATCCAGATAAGCCCGGTCATTTTCTGGATAAGCATCAAATTGATTTGCTCAATCCGCCGCTTTATTACTCCGATGGGCAGATCCAGGACGAAGTCTATGTGATGGGCTCATTTCTTCAGAGCAAAATGTTTCAACAGGGTGTGGTGTGTTCCAATTGCCACGAGCCCCATAGCCTCGAATTGCACGCTGAAGGCAATGCCGTATGTGCCCAGTGCCATGCCCCCGAGGTGTTTGATGATGCAAAACACCATCACCACCAGCCAGGGCCAGGCTCACAATGCGTTGAGTGTCATATGCCTGAGCAGACTTACATGGTGGTGGATCCTCGCCGGGATCACAGTTTGCGAATACCACGGCCAGATCTCAGCGTTGCTTATGGCACGCCCAATGCCTGCACGCAATGCCATCAGGATCAGTCTAACCTTTGGGCTGCGGAAGCGATAAGTGAATGGTTAGACCAATCTGGTAAAAACTTGCCACGTCATTATGGGGAAGATCTGGCGGCTGCCTTACAGGGATCAACTGAAGCAGCGAAGCAACTACAAAGTTTAGCGATGGGCGCTAGTGCTCCCGGCATTGTTCGAGCCACAGCGCTTTCTATGCTGGCAATGTTGGCGGACCAGTCCGATCCTGCATCAGTGCAAACAGCATATTTGAGTCTTAAGGCCAATGATCCATTGTTACGCATAGGTGCATTGCGCGCATTTGAGGCATTGCCAGCGGAAGAACGGGTATTCGAATTGCTCCCGTTGTTGGAAGACCCAATCAAGGCGGTACGTTTAGAGGCAACATCGCTGCTAACCCCTGTGCCCATGCAAGCGCTGAGCGATTATCAGCAAGATGTGCTGGGTACTGCTCTTGAAGAATATAAAGAGATGCTGGACATGCATGCCGATACGTCGGAGGGCCAGTTTAA
>JAURLY010000274.1 GCA_030830945.1 Gammaproteobacteria bacterium
AACCTATCAGGGAATCATTGGCGATGCTCGCTACAACGAGCTTATTACCAAACTGATTCTGGGCGAAGACTGTGCTGCGGTTACTGAAGGCAGGGTCTCGACCTTGCACACGGTTGCGGGATCGGCGGCAGTATTATTGGCAGGGCAGTTGATACGACGAGCCTCCAACGAGGCCGTTGTCTGGGCCGGAAGGCCTACCTGGGCAAACCATTTTCCACTGTTAAAGACGGCAGGAATTGATGTTTTGGAATTCCCCTATTACGACCATAGCACCAACTCCTTGATGTTTGATGAAATGATGGATGCCTTGGGACGCTTGCCCAAGGATTCAGTGGTTTTATTGCACGGTTGCTGTCATAACCCTTCGGGTGCAGATCTGAGTCGTGATCAGTGGGATGAGTTGGCAGAACTAATTGTTAATCGTGGTCTGGTCCCATTTGTTGATGCAGCGTATCAGGGCTTGGGGAATGGGTTGGAAGAGGATGCCTACGGCTGGCGGTTATTGGCCGAAAAAGTGCCGGAGATGCTGATAACCTATTCCTGCTCTAAGAATTTCTCTCTATATCGTGATCGTATTGGCGCGTTGATTGCCATCTCCAGGGACAAAGCATCCGCTGCCCATACACGCTCAAATATGATGAGCTGTAGCCGGGCAACCTATTCCATGCCCGCAGCACACGGTGCTTTTTTGGTTGCTGAAATACTAAGCGATAAGCAGCTTCGTCAGAGTTGGGAGGCTGAGTTAACTACTATGAGAAACCGGGTAAATGGCATGCGCTCCGGATTTGCCCGAGCAATGGCTGAACGTGGTTTTGGCGATCGATTTGGTTTTGTTGCGGACCAATTTGGTATGTTTTCTTTTTTGGGAATTACGGCAGAGCAAGTCATCCAGTTAAGGGAAAAATACAGTGTCTATATGCTTGAATCCAGCCGCATTAGTATTGCTGGACTGACCAGTGGCAATCTTGATTACGTTGCTGATTCCCTTGTGACTGTAATTGGCGACGGGGCTTAATTACGCAGGGATATAATTTCCCAGCCATTATCCCTGGCGATGGATCGCAGGGTGTCGTCCGGATCCACCGCCACAGGGTGATCTACTTGCCCAAGTAAGGGCAGGTCATTATGCGAATCGCTGTAAAAGGTTGAGTCGGTCAGGTTTTCCCCTTCTGTCTGCATCCAGCGTTCCAGCTTGCTCACCTTTCCCGGACCCATACAGGGTTCATCAATGAGCTTACCGTTGTAACGATCTCCCTCTATACCTGGTTCTGAGCAAATCAAGTCAGTGATGCCCAATTTCTGAACAATGGGTTCAACAATAAATCGGTTGGTAGCAGTGATGACGACCAATCGGTCACCTGCATTTTTGTGAGTTGCGATTAGTTCCTCTGCCTTGGGTAGCCAAAGTGGCTCGATATAGGCAGCCATAAATTCCCTGTGAAGGGTACTCATTTCGTCCAGTGTTTTGCCTTTTAGGGGCTTAATACAAAATTCCTGGTATAAGTAGGCATCCAGCTCCCCGCGAACATAGTCCTCGTAGAATTTCTGGTTCATCCTTGAATAGGTCTCTGAATTCACCAGTCCCTTGGTTACAATAAACTGTCCCCAGGAATAATCGCTGTCACCAGCAAGTAGCGTATTATCCAGATCAAATAAGGCCAGCGGCATAATTAGATTCCCAGGGCAGATTGCAGTTGTGGGTAAATTCCCCGGCATTCTAGCAGGGCTTAAGATTCTTCAATAACGAGATAATCCAGTTTTGCAGATAGATCAGGATCAATTGACAGGAAAGACAACAAGCCACCTGGCACAGGCCGGTGAATATGCGGGTGTGTTACATGCCCAGGTAGTGGATGCCATTCGGGATCTGGAAGATCGAGCGCGGTCGGAAGGTTTTGACCTGAGAATTGCTAGTGGCTTTCGAAGTTTCGATCGCCAGCTTTTGATCTGGAATGCCAAGGCAAGAGGCCACAAAGACGTATTCGGCGACAATGATGAAAAAGTCGATATGAGTGTATTAAGTGAAATAGAGCAAGTTGAGGCTATTATGCGCTTCTCGGCATTACCCGGATCATCAAGGCATCACTGGGGAACTGACTTTGACATATACGATGCATCGCGGATGAAGCGGGGATATAGCGTGCAGCTAAACCTTGGTGAATGCCGCGACAACGGCCCTTGTGCTGAAATGCATGCCTGGCTGGATACCGAATTGCCGCGCACGGGGTTCTATCGCCCTTACGCGACGGATGCAGGTGGAGTGTCACCGGAGCCATGGCATCTAAGTTACAGGTCGCTGGCGAATGAATACGCCGGTAGAATGAGCATACAAATTTTGCAGCAAAGCTGGGATGGCGCTGATTTGGCGTTAGCGCATGTTATAAATGAGCATATTCCCCGGCTTTATAACAGGTTCGTTGTTATCGACTAGAAAACAATGGATTAAAGGGAGAGTCTATGATTTCTACTGAGCCAGTAACCAGCGATTTTGTCTGGCAAAGCCTGCGCGAAGAAGCACAAAATACAGCAGAGAATGAGCCAATGCTGGCGCCTTTCCTGCAGCAGTGCATTCTCAGCCACGATAGTTTTGGTGATGCGCTTTGCTGTGTGTTATCCAGTGAAATGGCGGCACCCTTAATGGCCCAAAAAGACATCTTTGTCACCTTTCGTGATGCCTTGCTGGCTGACTCGAATATTGAGTTGTCGGCCATCGCTGATATACATGCTCACGTGGATCGCGACCCGGCCAGTGACAGTTACCTCTGCCCTTTCCTTTACTACAAGGGTTACCACGCCCTTCAGGTTTATCGAATGGCAAACTGGTTATGGAAGCAAGGGCGTGAATCGATAGCCCTGTTTTTTCAGGGGCGTGCTTCTCGGGAATATGATGTGGATATCCATCCCGCGGCAACCATTGGCAAAGCGGTAATGATCGATCATGGTAGCGGCGTAGTTATCGGTGAAACTGCTGTTGTTGAAGATGATGTATCCATGCTTCACGGCGTAACCCTGGGTGGTACCGGCAAACAGTGCGGGGATCGTCACCCCAAAATTCGTCGCGGTGTACTGCTATCCGCCGGTGCACGTATTCTGGGTAACATTGAGGTAGGTGAAGGTGCCAAGGTGGGTGCCTCCAGTCTGGTTCTTGAAGCCGTTCCACCCCACACCACTTACGCTGGAGTGCCTGCCAAGCAGGTAGGCAAGCCTCACTCCGCCTCACCTGCGTTCTCGATGAACCAGGATTTTGAATAGACGGATAGCGACAAGGCCTAGTAATAGCTTATGCAATTTGATCCTGATTATTTTAAGAACTGGTCCAAATATCGAACCCCCCTAAAACTTGATGGTCTTAGGCGAATTATCAGTGCTACGCGCTATTCACTGCAGGGTCTGCAAGCGGCTTGGCGTTATGAGGAGAGTTTTCGTCAGGAAGTCGTTGCTATTGCAGTATTAATACCCGTATCGATCTATGTGGCGGGTTCTGTTCTTCAATGGCTCTGGTTAATCCTAAGTTGTGTCATGGTTGTGATTACCGAGCTGTTGAACTCAGCAATTGAAGCGGCAGTTGATCGCTGGGGTGATGAGGAAAATGAACTAATAGGTAGGGCAAAAGATTTGGGTTCTGCGTCAGTATTCGTTTCCTTGGTGTTCTTTTTCCTGGTCTGGGGAATGACCATTGTCGACCAGTTCGTTTACGATTTTTGGCCGACCTAGATTAATCTGTTGTTGGCTCCCTGCGCCTGAAATCAAAACCTCCGGCGGAAATGCCAATCGTTCCTCTAGGCAAAACCAGGGTGACAGGCACGCCATCCCTTATAACTTCCATAACCACAGTCTGGCCTTCGGCGCCTGTC
>JAURLY010000275.1 GCA_030830945.1 Gammaproteobacteria bacterium
TGGTTTTTTACAAGCCCAGCTCCAGATATGTTAATCCGCAAGTAGCAGCTGAGATCCTTGCGAAGGTTCCTGCCTTTGTAACAACCATGGGTTTGTTTGTTGATGCCAGCGAAGCCGAGATTCTTTCAACATTAGCTGTTGCCCCCGTCGACTTTATCCAGTTTCACGGAAATGAGTCTGTTGCCCAATGTGAAAGTATTGGACGTCCTTATATTAAAGCTTTGCGCGTAGGGAGTGAGCAGGGTGGTCTATATGGCCAAAAGTTACGTAACAAGATGAACGAATTTAAGAGTGCCCGCGGACTTTTGCTGGATACTTACCAGAAAGGCGTTCCGGGCGGTACTGGTGAGCGGTTTGACTGGGATTTAGTACCTGAGCCCGGATCAGAAGATAAGCAATATATCGTCCTTGCCGGTGGACTTAACCCGGAAAATGTTGGTGGCGCGATAGCAACTGTAAGGCCCTATGCGGTTGATGTAAGTGGTGGTGTTGAATCTGCCCCTGGCCGCAAAGATGCTGTTAGAATACGCGCCTTTCTCGACGCTGTCCGCAAGGCGGACAGCACACTCGACTCATAGAGAATCATGGAAACAACCGAAAAATCTTCTAACTACCAAGCGCCCGATGAGCTTGGGCGCTTCGGCCCATATGGTGGCCGCTACGTTTCAGAAACACTGATTCACGCACTTGATGAGCTAAAGGAAATTTATAATCGGTTGAAAGATGACAAAGATTTCTTTGCCGAGCTAGATTACGACCTGGCCCATTATGTTGGGCGGCCATCACCCCTTTATTTTGCTGAGCACCTCACTCAGAAAATAGGCGGCGCTCAAATTTTCCTGAAAAGGGAAGATTTAAACCACACTGGCGCACACAAAATTAACAACACTATTGGTCAGGCTTTGTTGGCCAAGCATACCGGTAAAAAACGTATTATTGCCGAGACCGGCGCCGGCCAGCACGGAGTTGCCAGCGCAACAATTGCTGCCAGGCTTGGGTTGGAATGTGTGGTTTATATGGGCGAAGAAGACATCCGTCGTCAGGCGATGAATGTCTATCGCATGAAGTTACTTGGTGCCACAGTTGTTCCTGTAACATCGGGTTCGAGGACGCTCAAGGACGCCATGAATGAAGCCCTGCGCGACTGGGTGACTAATGTCGATACTACTTTTTATATTATCGGCACCGCGGCTGGTCCGCATCCATATCCACAGTTAGTTCGTGACTTCCAGGCAGTAATTGGCCGTGAAGCTCGTGCACAATGTCTGGAAATGACAGGCCGTCTCCCAGACGCCTTGGTTGCCTGCGTTGGTGGAGGGTCAAATGCTATAGGTTTGTTTCACCCATTCATCAATGATGCTGACGTGGAGATGTTTGGTGTCGAAGCTGGTGGGCACGGAATTGAAACAGGTCAGCATGCAGCGCCACTTTCTTCGGGAAAACCCGGAGTACTTCATGGCAATAAAACCTATCTTATGGCCGACGATAATGGCCAAATTATTGAGACGCATTCTGTGTCTGCCGGGTTGGACTACCCGGGAGTAGGGCCAGAGCACTCATGGCTTAAAGATATGGGCAGAGTCAGTTATGTTTCGGTGACGGACGACGAAGCGCTTAATGCGTTTAGTCAATTAACTCGTGTAGAGGGAATTATTCCAGCACTTGAGTCCAGCCACGCTGTGGCTTATGCCACTAAGTTGGCGGCAGAACGTGGCAAAGATCAAGTTATCCTCGTGAATCTTTCTGGGCGTGGTGACAAGGATATTCATACGGTGGCCGAGATTGACGGCATACAAGGCTAGCGGCGTTTATTAGGTCATATCTGGCGCGATACTGCGTTAAAAATGTTCTCAAATTGCGCATTTACTAATTGTAAACTCCGCTTTTTCGAACATTTGATGCCTTGCCTCTTATCCAGATAAAACGCTAATAATTCACCACCAGTAACAACAAGATTTAGAAAGTAATGAACCGAATTCAAGTAACGCTGGACAAGTTAGCTGCTGAGAATCGCAAGGCGCTCGTGTCTTATATCGTGGCAGGTGACCCGGATCTGGCCAGTACCGTTCCCCTGATGCACCAGTTGGTAAAGTCAGGAACCGACATTATTGAGATTGGTGTGCCGTTCTCAGATCCTTCAGCCGAAGGCCCCACTATTCAGCGCGCACATGAGCGTGCCTTGGCCAACAAAATCGGTTTGGGGCAAATTCTTGAACTCATAAAGGAATTTCGGAAGCAGGATTCAAGCACCCCGGTTTTGTTAATGGGTTACGCCAATCCTATTGAATGGATGGGGTATGCCCGGTTTTGTCTGACGGCCAAAGAAGCCGGCGTAGATGGTGCGCTAACGGTGGATATTCCACCCGAAGAAGCGGCACCACTGAATGAAGTTCTCGAAGAAAATGGTCTATTCAATGTATTTCTGTTGGCACCGACAACCACAGATGACCGAATTTCTGCCATCGCGAACATGGCCAGTGGTTTTCTCTACTATGTTTCGCTTAAAGGTGTAACCGGCGCCGCCTCGCTGGATATTGCCAGTGTGGAGGAAAAACTTTCCCACATTCGCGCGCGAACGCAATTGCCCGTTTGTGTGGGCTTTGGTATCAAAGATGCTGCAACCGCCAAATCAGTTGTAGCGATCGCAGATGGAGTGGTGATCGGCAGTGCCATTGTAGACACCGTGTTTAAATCCGGTTCACTAGAGAAAGCGTTAATCGCAGTTGATGACTTATTGACTCGAATACGGGCCGCCATCGACGAATAAGCCAGTCGCAAAGAGGTTCGCCTATGATGCCCAGCTTGCTCGAGTGGCAAAAAAAACTGGAATCCATGGACCCCAGCAAAATAGAGCTGGGCCTTGATCGAGTCAAGTCAGTCTTTGATCTTCTAGGTATCCACTTCAGGGGCAAAGTCATTCTGGTTGCAGGGACCAATGGCAAAGGTTCTACGGTTGCTGCGCTGGAAGCCCTGTTGCTTCGTCAGGGCGCCACTGTAGGTGCTTACACCAGCCCGCATTTACAGCGTTTTAACGAGAGAGCTAGGTACAACGGGCATGCAGCTCTTGATGATGAGCTTGTCAGCGCCTTCAACTATGTCGAATCTAAAAAGGGAAAAATCCCTTTAACGTATTTTGAATTCACCACGCTAGCTGTGATGTGGTATTTCGCAGAAAAAAATCCCGACTACATGATTTATGAAGTGGGTTTGGGAGGACGGCTGGATGCAGTAAATGTCCTTGATGCCGACATAGCCGTTATTACAGGTGTGGCTCTGGATCACACAGATTGGCTTGGCCCTAATGAAGAATTTATTGGTTATGAAAAAGCGGGTATCTATCGATCAAGTCGCCCCGCAGTTTTTGCCGGTAAGGAGATCCCAAATACAGTTAAGGAGAGGATTTCTGAACTTGATTCCATCCCATTTTTGCGGGGAGAGCAAATTCATTGCGATGATCTTGATGGGTGCTTTATGTTTCAGGTTAGAGACGCACAGGGGCATAATCAGCAGCTTGAAATTCCGCATCCTCGACTGCCCAAAGACAGTATCCTTGCAGCACTGACGGCCTATCGGTTGCTGGGCTTTGACCTAACGCCAGAAACATCCAAAATTCTCGCTAGCGTTGAGCTACCGGGTCGATATCAGCACGCCATGCTTCGCAATCTATCCCTTGTTTTGGATGTCGCGCATAACCCTCAAGCAGCCAATTATCTGGCAGCTAATTTAAGGCGGGATAGAGGGCTCTCTGACAAGCCAGATGCTATCGTAGGTGTAATGAGAGACAAACCTTTCGGGCAAATGTTTGAGTCATTGTGTCCAGAAATACAAGACTGGTATCTGGTCGTTCCGGATATTCCGCGAGCCGCAAGTACCGAAAAGATGCGCCGGGAGCTTATAAAGCTGAATGTCTCCCCGGACTGTATCCATGAGGTTGGCAAAGTTGCCAATTTAAAATCAATGCTGGATACAATGGCGGCTGCAGTTGTGTTTGGCTCGTTCTATACTGTCGGCGAATTTTTAGATCACTTCGGAGACCAAATTGAATAAAAAGAGATTGTCTGAGCGGGTTTTGGGCGCCGTTCTCGTAGGCTCTTTTGGTTTTATTTTGTATTCCGCTTTTCTGGACTACGAAGGCGAACAGTTTGTTGATCGCAATACCCAGATTCCTGTGCAAACCACGTTCGTTGAGCCGTTGAATCTTCCAGATTCGCCAGAACCTGTTGCCACTTCAAATACAACGGCCGATAAAATTTTTGTTCCTGCGGAAGAGGTCGATAGCCAAGAGGCACTGGAGTCACCAGTGCTGGAACAAGGCAAACCCAGTGCATGGGTTATCCAGGTGGGAAGTTTCTCGTCGCTTGAAAAAGCTGAAGAAATCCGTGATCAACTGATAAATCAGGACTACCGTGCTTATCACCGGGTTATTTCAGCAAATTCTGGCCCGCTTTATCGGGTGTTAATTGGGCCCTATGCCAACGCTGAAGAAGCCGTCAGGCACCAACGATCTGTCGATACCATGCTGGATATCACCACCATGCTTATGAAATTTGAACCCTAGCTGAGGCATTAA
>JAURLY010000276.1 GCA_030830945.1 Gammaproteobacteria bacterium
ATAGTCAAACGCGAAGTTGCTGGACCAGTCTTCTGAACGCCAGCGGTTATCCCCCTTTTCGGGCTCAATAACAGGATCGGTAGATGACTCTGATCCAGCCATACGCTGGGCTGTGTACTGCCACAGTTTTAATGAATCACGCATGAATTCGGTCTGCGCATTCATGGTTGCTGCAGGATTGCGCCACAGACTCATCATGGCATCCATGTAGGTTTTGCCAATGTTGAATGGGTCAGCGGAATAGCCTTTAAACATGCTCATGTTTTGCTGGATTGCCGACTGCAACATTTTTTTGCTCAGTTCCTGGGCTTCTTGCAGGGCTTCTGCATCAACCGTCTCTACTGATGACTTCTTTTCCGAATCGTTTTGACTCATAAATAAACCTGGTTTTTTGATTTAGGCGCGAATCTGCCTTATGGCTTGATTCGAACATAGGATCCTGGGGCGGTCTCAATACCTGAGTATTGAGCAGGTGCACAAATTTTACCTTTTACCCAACGTCCAGACAACTGCTCTAACCACGAATACCAATCTTGCCACCATGAACCCGATGTCAAATCAGTATCGCCTGTCACTTTATATTTCCCGCTGGCTTGATCTGGGTGAGTAAAAACTGCTCTTACATGCCCTCCAGAAGATTGCACCATACGGACTTCGCCGCCCAATAACGAAGCAGAATCCAGCGCCGATTGAATAGGCACTATATGGTCCCGGTCTCCCGCCAGTACATACTTGGGGCACACACTGTTCTTGAGGTCGATCTTTTCCTCTCCCAAAAGATAGTCATCGCCGGTTGCTAACTGATTGTCACCATAGAAATCTTGCAGGTACTCAGCGACCATTTTTGCTGGTAGCTGGGTGGCATCCTGCCCCCAGTACATCAGTGCATCGGGCTTAGCCTCTTCACCATGCAGGTATCGTCTGCGGAAATAGCGCCAAAACAATTGTTCTTCTCGCAAAGACGTAAACGCAGTAGAGAGCATGTCAGCCGATAGCACCCCATCCTTAAAAGCTTGGGCAATAATTGCCTCTAGCATTACCGGGCTGGTAAACACACCCAACTCCCCCGGCTCTGAATAATCCAGCAACGTGGCAAAAAGACTCAGGCTGGCGATGCGCTCCTGGCCATGTACGGAGGCTGCAGCAATCGAAGCAATCAAACCGCCAATGCAATATCCAACCAAATTAACCTGCTTCGAGCCGGATATTTCTGCCGCGATGTCAGCTGCCTGGAGACAACCCTTGCGAACGTAGTCTTCAAAGCCAATTGCCGATAAGTCAGCCCCAGGGTTAGCCCAAGAGATCATATAAACGTCCTGCCCCTGATCCAGTAACCAGCGAACCATGGATTGCTCAGGCAGTAGATCGAAAATATAAAAACGATTAATGCAAGGGGGCGTAATCAAGAGCGGTAACTTGCGCTGCTTTGGCGTAGATGATTGATAGTGAATCAGTTGCATCAAGTCATTTTGGTACACAACTTCGCCGGGGGTTGTCGCGATATCCTCACCCAACTTGGCGCCTTGTTCAGAAGCACGTTGTATCTGTAGACCAAACCGACTATTTGATAGATCTTTCAGGTAGTTTTGACTTGCACTTAATAATAACTCGCCCTGGGTTTCTACAGAGGACGCAACCAGTGTTGGGTTACCAAAAAAAGCATTTTTTGGATTGAGCATAGCCCTGAGCTGTCTCAGACTAAAATGAAGTAGTCTCTTCTGTCTGGATGTGAGTGGTTCAGTCTCATCAATCAGGGTAGAAAGTTGATTGGCAAGTACCTCCTGAAGCTCGAAAATCTGACGCTGCAAGGTCGTAATATCTGTGTTTTCCAAATCATGGTCAGGTAATAATTCGGCCACTTGCCGGGAGAACTGGCCTGCCAGGTCAGCGTAATGATTCTCGTTCTGGCTCCAATAATCGAACGCTAGCTGAGCAGCCTCATGACTTTCTTGTAAGAGAGCCATGAAAATCGGGCTTTGCGCAAATGAGTGAACCGGCGAAGAGAGCTGGGACCACAAACCAAGCCAATGCTCTGCGAGGTCTGGGGTTGGCTTGGTCTGATCGCTCATTAGCTGGGAGATTTTATTTTTTCTCAGTCATTTTCTGGTCCTTTAATGAACCAGCCCTATATCTGGTCAATTAATAGACCAGTCTTAAATTCTGGCCCGATGATAGGCCAAAAGCTTTGCAGAGTTATATATCTACATTCTTTAGAACTGTGCCGACTTTACCCGTTTTCTTCAAGAAATGAACAGATCAACGCATTTCTGCTGGGATACAGAAGAAAATTTGCATAAATTATGTCAAAACTATTTTTCATTTCTGTGATGAATGTAAAATTACCCTATGGATTTAAACAAAGTCGATCTCAACTTACTTATATATCTTGATGCCCTCTTAAGAGAGCAGAATGTCACCCGCGCCGCTCAACAGATTGGCATTAGCCAGCCAGCCATGAGTAACGGTTTACGCCGCCTCCGAACCCTGTTTGACGATCCCATACTGATTCGCACCAGTGAAGGCATGACACCCACAGAGCGCGCCATAGAACTGCAACCTAAAATTCGCGATGTGCTCGCCAATATTGAACAATTTGTTCAGCCGCAAAACGACTTTGATCCCAGCAGCGGCACCCGAATGTATCGCGTAATGGCCAGCGACTATGTCGAATGCACATTACTGCCTTTACTTACCGACTACCTGAGAGACTATGCACCGGGTATTACCCTGGATGTCCTGACACCCAGCGATGTTGGTTTTCGGGATGTAGAGCAAGGTAAGGTCGATATGGTCATCAACCGCTTTGAAGACATGCCACTGTCTTTCCACCAAAGTACTGTTTGGAAAGATAGCTTTTCCTGTGTTCTGGGACGGCAAAACCCCTTGGCCGAAAACCTGACATGGGAGCAGTACACGTCCGCAGAACATGTCTGGTGCAGCAAGACCGGTATGGGCATCGGCATGGGCGTAAACCCGGACAAAGTTCAAAAGCTGGGATGGGTTGATGATGCCGTGGATCGGGCTGGCGGGAAACGTAATATTCGCGTTTTTACTCGGCACTACCAGGCTGCCATGTTGCTTTGCGAACAACAGCATCTTGTAGCAACAGTGCCTACACGCTATGCCAACCTTTATCGCGAGAACAAAAACCTGGTAGTTTTGCCCGCACCCTTTGACATACCGACATTTGAACTAAAGATTGCCTGGAGCCCCTTATTGCAGCACAACCCGGCACATCGCTGGATGCGTCACCTGATCCAGAAAATCGCAGCCGATGTCCCTGAATAGAAAGCATTAAGCATCTATCCGTAATGTTTACATACCCGGATTAAAGTTCCAGAACATCCTTCATGGAATACAGGCCTGCAGGCTTGCCGGTCAACCAATTCGCCGCCCGCACAGCACCACGAGCAAATGACATTCGACTGGATGCCTTGTGCGTAATTTCCAACCGTTCACCTTCCGAGGCAAATAGCACCGTGTGGTCACCCACCACGTCACCGGCGCGCACTGTAGAAAAGCCGATCGTTTCCCGATCCCGAACACCAGTTATGCCTTCGCGACCATAAACCGCGCAATCATCAAGATTACGTCCAAGCGTGTCCGCCACAACGCGCCCCAAAGCCAGTGCTGTACCAGACGGTGCGTCAACCTTATTGCGATGATGTGTCTCAGTAATCTCTATGTCGGAATCAGCACCCATAACCCGTGCGGCGGTCTCAAGCAATTGCAGGGCGAGTGTAATCCCTGTACTAAAGTTGGCAGCAAAAACCACAGGGATTTTCTCCGCCTGTGATTCCAGCTCAGCAAGCTGTTCCTGGGTGAACCCGGTTGTACCAACAACCATGGCTACATTCGACGCCACACAGAGCTCAAGGTTAGCCAGTGTCGTTGCCGGCGTTGTGAAGTCGATTAACACATCTGTTTCATCCAAGACACCAGACAAATCAGACGTCGTGATAACGTTTAACTTCCCGATCCCGGCTATATCTCCGGCATCTACGCCAGACAAGCTACTTCCGGAACGCACGACGGCTCCCGACAGGTTTGAATTTCCGTCAAGACTTACAGCTTCAATGAGGGCTTTCCCCATCCGGCCCGAAGCACCTGTTATAGCGATATTAGTCATTGTTCTTCCAACATGAATTAGCTTGTCTGAATATCATCCAGACATAAAAAAAGCGGCCAATTGCCGCCTTTAATACACAATATTACTTCGCTCTCAATTAAAAAATATTGGCGAAGAAGGCAGGCAAACCACCAGTATAGACAAAGTGGATAGCACCCAACACAACAAGTGCCACGATGGAATAGGCAGCAATCGCATCTGCACCGCCGTTATCAACTTCTTTATTCAGTGAATCGGACATCAATACTGTCTCCAGACAAGCCATAAATTTCGGCGTGCAGTTTACCAAATACTCCACGTATTTCTACTATCAGGAGGCCATCAGGCGCATTAAATTCCAAATTTCCAAGAATTAGTTGCCTATTGTTCAAGGCCGCAGGCAAATCAAACTGCTAAAGTTTGGCACGATGGACATGTCTATTATTGGACGGATCAATGTATATATATTTTCGAACACTCAAACTCTTTTTAACGGCAAGGTATGACGAAAACCTGGATTTTTGGGACGAACTTGAACGCCCGATGATGGTCCTGCCGACAGATATAGATGTGTTTCTGGAAGTGAACAACGGTCGCTACCTCTCCCTGATGGATATCGGCAGGTTTGAATTCGGTTATAAGGTCGGCTTGGTAGATGCCCTGAAGCGACGCAAATGGGGACTTGCGGTTGCTGGCAGCAGTATCCGATACCGCAAACGCATGCACATGTTCCAAAGGTTTACCATGCACACCCGTGTCGTGGCCGTTGATGAGAAATGGACTTACTTTCAGCAAGTCATCAAGCGCAATGGCGAATGGTGCGTAGCCGCCCTGGTTCGCACCGCAGTAACCGATCCAAATGGGGTGGTTCCATCGCAGGAAGTTGCGCAAGAAATGGGGCTGGCATGGGAACCTTGCATGCCCGACTGGGTAGCTCGCTGGGATGAGTCAGATCAAATGCGCCCATGGGGTGACCATTCAAGTGATTAGCGCTTAAGAGCCTGTTTATTTAGGCTACCAGCAATTGCAGATCAACCTCGTTAAAGGGCCAGGGCAATTCCTGATTTTTACCCTCATGCACCAGAACTGGAATTCTTAAACCATAGGTTTTCTTGGTTTCCAAACTCTGGGTGACATCGATCTCTTTGAGCTCATAGCTGCCATATTCCAGTGTCTGGTATATCAAATCCCTGGCGATACTGCACAGATGACATTCAGGGCCCGTATATAGAGTCAGTTCAATCAATTCGATGCCTCAGCTTCCAACATTGGTGTATGCGCTGGTTTCTTTGAAAATCCGGGTCGAGCGAAGCCTCGCTATAATCTTCTGTTTCAAATCCCGATAGTGCTTCAGTGTCCATTTTGAAATTTCTAAGGTTCGTCGAAAAAATTAATAGCCCGCCCTCTTCCAGCAAGCGCATCGACTGCTCGATAAGACGTACATGATCACGCTGAATATCCAGAACCTCTTCCATTCGTTTAGAGTTGGAAAATGACGGCGGATCCAAAAAGATCAGGTCAAATTTTTCTTCCGGAGCAAGACTCTGCAAGTGTAAAAATTTCAGGCAATCCTCTCGCAACAAGCGATGACGAGCCAAATCCAGATGATTTTGACGAAAGTTTCGTTCCGACCAGTCCAGATAGGTGTTGGACATATCCACACTCAGTGTACGCTTTGCGCCCCCAATGGCCGCCTGAACCGTAACGACCGAGGTATAACAAAACAGATTCAGGAAACTTTTGCCCGAAGCCAATTTATTTATCTCTCGACGTATAGGGCGATGATCCAAGAACAAACCGGTATCCAGGTAATCTTCCAAATTTACCTCCACCAGTGCCTGCCCCTCACGAACTAACAATGCTTCTGATGCCTCGCTAGCATTTTTTTCATATGGGCCCTGGCTATATTGGCCCTGACTTTGGGGATCTTGTCTGGTGTTGCCTTTCCCGTAATGTCCCTGGTTATTACTCTGATATTGCGAGCTTCCCCGCTGTCGCTCACGCGACTTCAAATGAATCTTGTCGGCGCTAACCCCAAGTGCAAGACCCACCGCCGTAACCAGCTCGTTCAAGCGGTGTCGAGCCTTTGCAGGATCAACGGTCTTGGGCGCAGCATATTCCTGTACGACGGCGTAACGACCTGATTCCGTTTGATACAGATCCACAGCCGCTGAGTATTCCGGCAGATCTGCGTCATACGCACGGAAAGCACTCACTTCTTCCCTACTTAACCACGAGTTCAATCGGGCCATGTTTTTCTTGATGCGATTGGCCACCATTTGAGCCCCTTCAGAAGGTGCTACCTCTCGTTTTCGACCTAATTTGTTGTCTTGGGATATATCAAACAGCAGAAGCAAACACGCCAGACTGCCGTTATCCACTCGATACTGTTTGTAACTATGGATCCCCATGCGTCGACCAAATTCAGCATTGGCTGCCAACACAGCTGCTTTCCAGCCATCAAAATGCTCCAGCAAGTTCTCGCCAATTTTTTCATACAGCAACGCCACTGCAGCCTCGTCACCGAGCCGCTCCCCATAAGGGGGGTTAGTGATCAACAGTCCTGCTGTTTCTATCGGCGCAAAGACCTGGGTAACGTCCGCAGTCTGGAAATCAACAACGTCCTGGACGCCTGCCCTGGATGCATTATCCCGTGCCATTTTCATCATGTAGGCATTATCGTCCGAGCCAAACAACTTGCCTTTGAAATGCTCCCGACCCTCTTTCCAGCGCTGCGTCGCCTCGCGCAGCAGTGAATGCCACAAAACGCCATCATGCCCCGGCCAACGATCAAAGCCCCAGTGCTCGCGCCTAAGCCCCGGCGCAATATCCAGCGCCATCATAGCCGCCTCAATGACAAAGGTTCCGCTTCCGCACATAGGATCAAACAAGGGTTTGTTTTCGCTTGCAAACTCAGGCCAGCCTGATCGATACAAGAGTGCCGCCGCAAGATTTTCCCGCAAAGGAGCCTCTCCCTGACGAGTACGATATCCGCGACGATGCATCGCTGAGCCACTGAAATCCAACGCCACTGAAATCTGGCCCTGACTAATGCGGGCACTCAGACGTATTTCCGGCTCCTCTTTCTCGAGCTGCGGCGGTTTCAGGTCGCGCGCGTTGTGCCAGTCTGCAATGGCATCCTTGATCTTCAGTGCGCCAAAGCGGGTATGTCGTATGTGCTTGTTTTTGCCGCTGAAGTCGATGGCTAACGAAGCCCCCGGGCGCAAATGCTGCGACCAGTCTTGCTCCACTGCGGTGTTGTATAAAGACTCCACATTGGCTTCGGCTTCAAACAGGGGCAGGAGTACCCGACTGGCCACTCTCGACCAAAGTGCAATGCGATAGGCTGTCTCCAATTCAGCTTCAATCCAGATTCCCGCCTTGGTTGGACGGACATCTGAATCTGCAATCTGGCGAACTTCATCCGCCAAAATTGGCTCAAGGCCTATGGCACAGCTAACAAATATATTCATGGTAAAGCTCAGGTGAGCAGATTTAGTTGTCGGCCAGTTCTTCCGCGCACTTGCGAATTAACGATGGGCCCCGGTAAATGAACCCTGTGTAGATCTGGACCAATGTCGCCCCGGCCTCAATTTTGGCACGGGCATCTCTTGGCGAAAGAATACCGCCGACACCAATGATTGGCAGCGCACCCTGCAAAGCTTCGTTGAGCGCAAAAATAATATCCGTTGCAGCATGCGTTAAGGGGCCACCGCTTAAACCACCCTGTTCCTCTCCATGGACAAGGCCAGAGACAGAAGATTTATCCACGGTGGTATTGGTGGC
>JAURLY010000277.1 GCA_030830945.1 Gammaproteobacteria bacterium
CCCATCCGGAATAACCTAATATGAGAACCGCATCATCCGGTCCTCGATTTTCCGCCATGGCTTGAATGACATCATCTGACGTCGTGATATCAATACTGTCCGAGATAGACATGCTTGAGTTCCAGATATGTTGGCCGGGGCGATGCATGACAAATCCCCGCTCGACAGATACAGGGCCTCCAGAGAGCACCGGGCGATCCTCAACCGACTCGTCGACCGATAATCCCGTTTGCGCCAACACAGATTTTAGGCCGATATTTAGAGGCTGGTTAATAATAAAAGCGATGGCGCCATCCTTGCTGTGCTCACATATCAAACTAAGGGTACCACTAAAATTTGGGTCAAGCAGGCCGGGCATGGCAACAAGCAGCTGCCCTGTCAGGCAGGTGGTTTCTTGCACGTTATCCCGAGTGTCATCATTCATCTGGGTGCGTTGTATTCTTCATTTGATCAAGAGCCCATTCTACATGTTCGCGTACCATCGGCGAGCTTGGTTTAACTTTCTCCAGGGCATCAATGGCTTGAGCGCTGGGTGGTCCATTACCTAGGCCCACCGCCAGGTTTCTTTGCCAGCCCGAGTAGCCTGTGCGACGAATCGGTGACCCAGCTGTGCGGTTAAGGAACTCATCTTCTGTCCAGCAATAAAGATCCACCAAATCTGAGTTTTCCAGCTGGTGGCGGGGTTTGAAATCACTTTCGGACGAGGTCGAAGCGTAGCGATTCCATGGGCAAACTAGCTGGCAGTCATCACATCCAAAGACGCGGTTACCCATTTTTGATCGCAGCTCAACGGGTATAGATCCTGAGTTTTCAATGGTCAGGTAAGAAATACATTTGCTGGCGTCCAGCACATAGGGTTTTGGAAAGGCATCTGTAGGGCAAATATTTAGGCAAGCCTTGCACTTTCCGCACTCATCCACTGCCGTTTTTGACGATGCAGGCAGAGGCAGGTTGGTAAAAATTTCGCCAAGAAAAAACCATGAGCCGGCGTTTCTGTTAAGAATAAGTGTGTTCTTGCCAATCCATCCGAGGCCCGCTTTTTCTGCCATGGGCTTTTCCAGCACGGGTGCGCTATCGACAAAAACTCGTTGTGAGAGGTCTTCACCCAGCTCGACGTCTGCCCAATGACTGATTTTCCCCGCCAGTTTCGCCAGGCGAGATCGAATCAACTTATGGTAATCGCGCCCCAGGGCATACCTTGAGATATAAGCTTTATCGGCAGATTTTAATATCCGAAGTGGCTCAGTGTCCGGAGCCTGATAGTCCATCCTTAGGGAGATAATTCGCAGCGTCCCGTCCACCAGCTGCTCGGGATTCGCACGCAAATCGCGACGATCTGAAATCCACCCCATGTCTGCTTGATAGCCATTGGCAAGCCAGTCGTCCAGTCTGGAGACATAGCATTCGATGTCCAGATCGGCAATCCCCCAGTCCTGGAAACCATAATCTTTTGCCCATTGCTCAATGAGCGCGAGCAACTTGATGAGTTTGTCGGTGTTTTGGCTGTCAGTGTCCACGTATAATTCGGCAGTTCTAGTATCAGATCAGCATTCTATGGCTTTTCAACAATCATCGCTTCCGCAGTTTTCCCCGGGTTCCGATAACCTTTATCCAGCCGAGCAAGTTCGCGAGCTCGACCGCCGGGCAATCGAGGAGCACAAAGTTCCCGGTATCGCTTTGATGAAGCGGGCTGGGCAGGCCATTTTTGATCATGTTTTTTCAGTCTGGCCCGAAACCAATCACCTGACAATTTTTTGTGGGGTTGGTAACAACGGTGGTGACGGTTACATCGTTGCCGGGTTGGCCGCGCGAGAAAAAATACCGGTCATGCTGGTGGAGGTTTCAGCAGATAAAGCGAAGGGTGACGCTGCTCGCGCTCGACAGTTTGCTTTGGAGCTTGGCGTGCAGCCAGTTCTCGCAGAGAAATGGCTGAAAGCACCTGAATTTTCCCAGAGCAGTCTTATTGTCGATGCACTTTTGGGTACGGGCTTTTCGGGTAAGTTGCGTAGCCCCTTTGCTGAATTGATCCATTTGATTAATCAATCCGGCTTCCCGGTTGTTTCGGCGGATATTCCGTCTGGTCTCAACGCCAATACTGGACATGTTCAAGATGAGGCCGTTTGCGCTGACAGTACAGTCACCTTTATTGGCAATAAGCTCGGACTCCATACCGGACAGGGGCGGGCCTATTCAGGAGAGATTGAGTTCGATGGTCTTGGCGTCCCTGCAGAGGTTTATAGCGGGGTAGAGCCATTAGCCATAATGCTGAATCTGGTAACTGAGCTTTCAGCTTTATCACCGCGCAGGGCAGATGCGCATAAAGGCCACAACGGGCACCTGTTAATTATTGGGGGTGATCATGGCTACGCTGGCGCTCCGTTGATGGCCGCAGAGGCAGCAGTTCGAATGGGTGCTGGCCTGGTATCTGTTGCCACCAGGGTGGAGCATATTTCAGCGTTGGTTAGTGCTCGCCCGGAGGTGATGACCTTCGACGCGCAAAGTGCGCAGTTTGCCCAG
>JAURLY010000278.1 GCA_030830945.1 Gammaproteobacteria bacterium
AAGCCGTTGCTGCTTTGCGTGGTATGGAGATAGATTTCGTCAAAGAAGGCTTGAATGAAAGCCTCAAACTTAACAATCCCAATGTGAAGGCCGCCTGTGGTTGTGGCGAAAGCTTTAGTATTTAAATCTGGAAATCGCTGTTGACCGCTTATGACTGAAAATCGAATGGTTGCCACACTGCAGGATACTCCGGCGCGGCTGGTTCCAACGGGCGATCCTGTGACAATTCCTGCCCATGCGTTTGTCCGCATCACTCAGTCGCTTGGAGGAAACTATACCGTTGTCCATGAAGGGAAAATGCTGCGGGTTGATGGTACGGATGCTGACGCTCTGGGTTTGGAAAAAACAGTTCTTAAATTTCCTGAACCGAAAGATGGCAATATCGACAAAGATCAGGTTTGGCATGCGCTGAGGACGATTTATGACCCGGAAATACCCGTTGATTTGGTAAATCTGGGGCTGATTTACTCGGTGGCAGTCAATCAGGAATCAAAGCAAGTGGATATTCAGATGACGTTGACCGCGCCAGGTTGTGGTATGGGTCAGGTACTGGTCAGCGATATTGAATATCGTGTTGGTCAAGTCCCAAATGTCGAGTCAGTTGAGGTTGAGTTGGTCTTTGATCCACCCTGGGATCGAAGCATGATGTCCGAAGAGGCGCAGCTTGAAACGGGAATGTTTTTCTAAGGGCGAAACCCATGACAGAAGTAAACCGCTCAGGTTCTATGCAGCACCCTTTTGGGGTTTCCATTACGTCAGACGATATCGTCGAAACGCTCAGTTTTTTTGATGACTGGGAAGAGCGATATCGTTATCTCATCGATCTGGGTAAAGAACTGCCGGAGATGCCTGTAGAGAAACAGACAGACGAGCATTTGATCCGGGGTTGTCAAAGCAAGGTCTGGCTGCACTATCAGTCTGATGACAATAAATTCTGGTTTGAGGCAGATAGTGATGCATTTATTGTTAAAGGGCTGTTAGCGCTTGTGCTTGCAGCTTATAACGGCAAGTCTTCGGAAGAAATTCTGGGTTTTGATATTGACGCCTATTTCGATAGCCTGGACTTGATGAGTCACCTTACCCCTACGCGGGGAAATGGGCTGCGAGCGATGGTTGCCCGAATTCGCGAGATTGCGACAACTCGTTGAATGGACTCTAGCTTCGCACTACTTGAAGGCTGTTTTTCGGAAAAATTAATTCACCTGTCGATGTTGTGTTCTCAGCATCGCCTGAAGTGAAAAGCTTTTATCAATGACGCCACTTTTCCATGGGCCGCGGATAGCGAGCTTTCTTGTTTGTATGGTAGGGCGCGAGTACAATTCGCGACTTGATTTTACCCTCCCGAATTTACCCTAAGTTATTGTTAATTGGAGAACTTTAAATGGCTGTAGAGCTAACCCTCAGCATTATCAAACCCGACGCCGTTGCCAAGAATGTAACCGGCGAAATTAACTCCCGTTTTGAAAAAGCCGGCCTTAAGATTGTCGCACAGCGCATGATCCATATGGACGACGAAAAAGCGGGTGGGTTTTATGCCGAGCATAAAGAGCGTCCATTCTATCCAGCACTCGTCGAGTTCATGACTTCTGGCCCAGTTGTGGTGCAGGTACTACAAGGTGAAAATGCAGTCCTGAAAAATCGTGAACTTATGGGAGCAACTAACCCTAAAGAAGCGGATGCAGGAACTATTCGAGCTGACTTTGCCGAAACAATTGATGCCAACGCGGTGCACGGATCAGATTCACCAACATCAGCGGCGAGAGAAGTAGCTTATTTCTTCAACGAAAATGAAATTTTCGCCAGCTAATTAGCGATAGGCCCGATTTAGACCATTTGCCTTATGCCGCAGACTGACCTCATTGATAAAAGCAAGCAACCAGTAAATCTGCTGGGACTTTCGCCTGCACAAATGGAGGCATTTTTTGAATCGCTGGGTGAAAAAAAGTTTCGTGCTACCCAGGTAATTAAGTGGATTCATCAACACGGTGTTGAGGATATTGAGCAAATGACCAATATCAGCAAACCGTTGCGAGAAAAGCTGGCGGACCTTGCCGAAATCAGGGCGCCGGAGGTCATCGCTGACCACCTTTCCCAAGACGGCACCCGCAAGTGGCTCATTCGTGTTGATGGTGGTAGCGCGGTGGAAACCGTATTTATCCCGGAAGGGGAGCGAGGCACTCTTTGCGTATCATCGCAGGTTGGCTGCTCATTGGATTGCAGTTTTTGCAGTACGGGCAAGCAGGGGTTTAATCGTGATTTGACGTCTGCCGAAATCATTGGGCAAGTCTGGATAGCGGCCAAGGCATTTGATTCCCTCGTGCCTACCTCCCCACGCAAAGTCACTAATGTCGTGATGATGGGCATGGGGGAACCTTTGCTTAACTTCGATAACAGTGTGGCTGCTATGCAGCTCATGTTGCATGACAACGCCTATGGCTTATCCAAGCGCCGTGTAACCCTGAGCACGTCCGGTGTGGTTCCCGAACTGGACAGGCTGGCTGATTTTGTCGATGTTTCCCTGGCCATATCCCTGCATGCGCCAAATGACGAGTTGCGAAATCAACTGGTGCCAATTAATCGTAAATACCCCATTAAGGAATTTCTGCGAAGTGCCAATGAATACATAGCGAAAATGCCGGATACCCATCGTAAAGTCACGGTGGAATACACCATGATGCGCAATGTAAACGATCGCCCCGAGCATGCAGAGCAGCTCGCGGAAGTTCTGAAAGACACTCCGTGCAAGATTAATTTGATCCCTTTCAACCCTTTCCCTAACAGTGGATATGAAAGGGTGAGCAATACATCACTTCAAAAATTTCGCGATATTCTCTATGGTAAGGGTTATATAGTGACGGTAAGAACCACGCGAGGTGATGACATTGACGCGGCTTGCGGTCAGCTGGCCGGTGCAGTTAATGATCTTACTCGCCGTAGCGCGCGTTATAAGGAGCAAGCACAAAAGGCCCATGTAGATACCAGTATCCCCATGGCAGCAGTGGATGTTTAAACTTCTTGTAAACATAGCAAGAAATAGAGAAAGCGGTATGCAGATTGGAAAATTCGGAAAGTTCGGGAAGTTGACGCTAATGGCCAGCCTGTTATTACTGCAGGCCTGTAGTTCTGGTTCTGGCCTTACAGTTAGGGGGGATCCTGAGCGTGCGTTAGATAATTATGTTGAGCTCGGACTTAATTATCTCGCGGATGGCAATCGTGACCAGGCTCGACTTAACCTGCTTCGTGCGCTTGAAATAGACAGTGATTCCACCATTGCAAACAACGCAATTGCCTTGCTGTATCAAATTGATGGTGAATTTGACCTGGCTGAGACCCATTTCCGAAAGGCGCTACGTGAAGATCGTAATTTTACTCAGGGAAGGAATAACTACGCCCGATTTCTTTATATGCAGGGGCGATTTCGCGAAGCGCGCGACCAATACGAGCTTGCCAGCAACGATGTTAATTATCGACTCCGACCAGAATCATTCATCGGCCTGGCAATGACCGAAAAAGTGTTGGGAAATACAGATGAAGCGGAAGCTGCACTTCTTCGGGCGTTAACGCTTTCTCCCCGCTCTGGTTCCGCCGCATTGGAACTAACCCAGTTAAAATATGATCAGAGTGACTATGTAACAGCCAAAAGTTATCTTGATCGCTTTGAGGCCACCAGCCCTTCAAGCCCTCGTAGCCTGGAGCTGGGTATGCAGCTGGCAGAGCAATTCGGCGATAACGAAGCATATGAAACCTATACCATGGCGCTAAAGAATATGTTCCCTAATTCCAGAGAGGCAAGGGAACTTCAGCTGCGGGAACAACAGGAAGCAAACTGATGTATCCAGATCCAGAAAATGAAATGGATGACAACGTGGAAAGTCAGGAAATCCAAGCCGAGACTGAATCAGAGATTCAGGCTGAGAAGTCAGCGAGCGCAAATATATCTGCAGTGCCCGAATATGTTACGCCCGGAAAATATTTGTTAACTGAGAGAGAGAAGGCTGGTCTCAACCGCGCGCGCGTTGGTCAAGCGTTGGGTTTGACTGAGACAGCAGTAAAAAACCTGGAAACCAATGGTTTTGAATTATTTCCCGGTAGTGTCTATGTGCGAGGCTACCTAAAAAACTACGCTAAATTGCTTGGCACGGAAGAAGACGAGCTGATTGCTATCTATGACCGCTATTGTGCAGACCATCAATTAGACAATGGTAGAAGCACTGCTGACCTTACTTCGATGCCTGCAAGCCAGGGCGACACAAAAAAAATCATTTTCTGGGTAGGTAGTTTACTGGCTATCGGTATTATCGCCTTTGTCGCTTTCAGCGCGTTGACTTAAAATAGCGGATAAAAAAGATGTTTGCTGAATCGCCTATCAAACGACGAGTGTCGCGCCAGATAATGGTCGGTAATGTGCCTGTGGGTGGTGATGCGCCAATTTCTGTACAGAGCATGACCAATACGGAAACCACCGATGTTTCGGCTACAGCAAATCAGGTGCGGGCGCTGACCCGGGCCGGGGCGGATATTGTTCGAGTTTCCGTGCCAACCATGGAAGCCGCTGTCGCATTTGGTGAAATTCGTAAAGAAGTCGAAGTTCCCCTTGTTGCTGACATCCATTTCGATTATCGAATAGCGCTGGCAGTTGCCGATCAGGGCGCTGACTGCCTGCGCATTAATCCCGGAAATATTGGCCGAGAAGAAAAAGTACGGGCAGTAGTTGATAAAGCGCGCGAAAACTCTCTTCCAATTCGAATAGGCGTGAATGCCGGCTCCCTGGAAAAAGACCTGCAAACCAAGTATGGCGAGCCTACGCCTGCTGCTTTGGTGGAATCAGCGATGCGTCATATAGAAATTCTCGATCGCCTCGGTTTTGCCGATTACAAATTAAGCCTAAAAGCGTCAGATGTTTTCATGACTGTTGAGGCTTAT